>OY781976.1:2665000-2965000 GCA_963677465.1 uncultured Desulforhopalus sp.
AAGGTACACCGAAAGGAGTGCTGGAGGTTCCACAAGAGCTTATGTTGACACGAGTAGCGAAAAACAAGGTGAGAAACCTTGTCGCCGAAAGCCTAAGGTTTCCTGTAGTCAAGCTAATCTGCTCAGGGTTAGTCGGCCCCTAAGGCGAGGCCGAGAGGCGTAGTCGATGGGAAACAGGTTAATATTCCTGTACCATTTTCATAATGTTTGATGGTAAGGGGGGACGGAGAAGGTAAGGCCATCCGGGCGTTGGTAGTCCCGGTTTAAGCGTGTAGGTGGAGTGTTTAGGTAAATCCGGACACTCACAACACTGAGGCGTGATGACGATGTCTTTTAGACAACAAAGTGGCTGGTTCCATGCTTCCAGGAAAATCCTCGTATCTAGTTATGAATGTGACCGTACCGTAAACCGACACAGGTAGGCAGGTAGAAGATACCAAGGCGCTTGAGAGAACTCTGGTTAAGGAACTCGGCAAAATAGCACCGTAACTTCGGGAGAAGGTGTGCCTGCATTGTGATATTATTTACTAATTGAGCATAGTCAGGTTGCAGTGAAATGGGGGGAGCGACTGTTTACTAAAAACATAGGACTCTGCGAAGTCGAAAGACGAAGTATAGGGTCTGACGCCTGCCCGGTGCCGGAAGGTTAAGGGGACTTGTCAGCGCAAGCGAAGCAATGAACCGAAGCCCCGGTAAACGGCGGCCGTAACTATAACGGTCCTAAGGTAGCGAAATTCCTTGTCGGGTAAGTTCCGACCTGCACGAATGGCGTAACGATTTCCCCACTGTCTCAACCAGGGACTCAGCGAAACTGTAGTACCGGTGAAGATGCCGGTTACCCGCAACTAGACAGAAAGACCCCGTGAACCTTTACTATAGCTTGGCATTGGTTTTTGAGATAACATGTGTAGGATAGGTGGGAGACTTTGAAGTCGGCACGCCAGTGTCGATGGAGTCACCCTTGAAATACCACCCTTGTTATCTTAGGAATCTAACTGCGGTCCATGATCTGGATCCAGGACATTGTCTGGTGGGTAGTTTGACTGGGGCGGTCGCCTCCTAAAGAGTAACGGAGGCGCGCGATGGTTCCCTCAGGCTGATTGGAAACCAGCCGTAGAGTGTAAAGGCATAAGGGAGCTTGACTGCGAGAGAGACATCTCGAGCAGGTACGAAAGTAGGTCTTAGTGATCCGGCGATTCCGCATGGAAGGGTCGTCGCTCAACGGATAAAAGGTACTCCGGGGATAACAGGCTTATCTCCCCCAAGAGTCCATATCGACGGGGAGGTTTGGCACCTCGATGTCGGCTCATCACATCCTGGGGCTGAAGCAGGTCCCAAGGGTTTGGCTGTTCGCCAATTAAAGTGGTACGTGAGCTGGGTTTAAAACGTCGTGAGACAGTTTGGTCCTTATCTGTTGCGGGCGCAGGATATTTGAGGAGATCTTTCCCTAGTACGAGAGGACCGGGATGGACGAACCTATGGTGCACCAGTTGTTCCGCCAGGAGCATTGCTGGGTAGCTAAGTTCGGCAGGGATAACCGCTGAAAGCATCTAAGCGGGAAGCCCACTTCAAGATAAGATATCCCATGGTGTAAACCATCTGAAGGCTCGTTGTAGACCACAACGTCGATAGGTCGGGTGTGGAAGTGTAGTAATACATGGAGCTTACCGATACTAATCAGCCGTGAGGCTTATCCATATTTTTTGATCATTACTCTACTGATTACCCTACTATTCAATTATTGGACGACTCTTGGTAATCCCCTCTTTTTCAGGGGATTACCTTAGAGAAGTCTATCCCCTTCAGGGGACGAGATGACTAATATACATAAGGACAAAGGGAAAACAAATGCTTCTCCCCTACCCTTACTGACCAAGTTTTACGGCGGTCATAGCAAAGAGGATCCACCCGTTCCCATTCCGAACACGGAAGTTAAGCTCTTTAGCGCCGATGGTACTGCACGGGCGACTGTGTGGGAGAGTAGGTCACCGCCGTTTTTTTATAGCAAAAGCCCCAAGCAGATTTTCTGCTTGGGGCTTTTGTCGTTTTAGTGCTCTATATGTCTTTACTGCAATGTCCTGCTATCAGAATTATTGCCCTTTAATCAAAGAGCCTGGAGCTCAACTAATAGTGATTGCAAAATCTCTATTTTGCCCCTGGCAACATCTAATCCCCCTTCTCTACTATCATCCTCAACCTGCTTAACTATTTCATGTATGCCCAATATTCCCAGGCTGGCAGCCGCACCTTTTATTGAATGGGCAGCTCCTCTAATCTTGGGTGCAGAACCTTCAGCAAGCCCCTGTTCAATGAGTTGCAAGTCCGACTTAAAGGATCCCTTAAATATATCCAGCAACTCCTCCAAGAGTTCAGCGTCATCCGCTGCCTGTTCCAGAGCAAATTCTTTGTTCCATTTTAGTGCATTCATATTGAAATCCTATTTAAGCATAAAGAGAAAAAACGGAGACATTTGTGTCCTATTGCCCACCGAAAGTTAAAATACATTAGTTGAATTGAATTACTTGATGATAGCACAACATTGAGTCCTTAAAAAATACAAATTTGTTTTTGAGAAAAAACTAATCAATATTGTGATAATTACTCGCTTCAAAATGGGCATTAAATATCAGCTTTTTACCACTAACCTGAGTAAACTATCTCCCTAGCAGCTCGTCTGACAGATCAATCTGCCCATGTCTAAGTAGGGTGAGTTTATCATTTTTAACACCTACAATGGTTGAGCATAAGCCCGCACTCGTCTGCCCACCGTCAATAATATAATCTATATCATCCCCCAGCATCTGGGAAACTTCCTGTGCTGATCGAGCCGGAGAACAGCCTGAAATATTGGCACTAGTCGCTGTAATTGGTTTTCCCATTCTTCTCACCAGCGCCTGAGCTACCGGATTGGGTGAAATTCTTACACCAACGGTCCCTGTATTCCCGGTAATCAGCTGATTGAAGTTTTTTTTTCCCTGGAAAATAAGGGTCAACGGACCTGGCCAAAAATTCTCTATCAGTGGTAAATACTGCGGAGGTACTTCCTTAACTAGGCTATCCAGTTGCTCAATATTTTCAATGAGCAACAGTAACGCTTTATCCGGACTTCGTCTTTTTACCGCAAATAACCTTTGTACGGCCAAAACACAATCAGGATCAACAGCCAGCCCGTAGTAGGTTTCGGTGGGAAAAGCAACAATCCTCCCCTGCCGTAAGTGACTTACGGCAAGTTCCAAGGATGTTTCCAAGAATTCAGACAAATTGTCATCAGCCATTAATTTTTCTCGATTTTTCTTCAACCTCGAAAATCATATCCTGACGCATTTTAACTAATTTCTTACCAAGATCAGGGTCCTGCAATGCCAGGATTTGCAATGCGAAAACACCAGCATTCTTAGCACCCGCCTTACCAATCCCCATCGTACCCACCGGAACACCTGGCGGCATCTGAATCGTTGACAGAAGTGCATCTAGGCCACCTAATGACGACGATTCCAGGGGAACACCTATTACAGGAAGATCTGTCTGTGAAGCAAGGACTCCAGCAAGATGAGCGGCCATGCCAGCACCGGCAATTATCACCTTCAATCCTCTTTTTTGGGCAGTGCGAGCATATTCGACTGCTCTTTCCGGAGTACGATGAGCGGAGGCAACTGTCATTTCATAACCGATGTCCATCGATTTCAAAAAATCAGCGGCAGCTTTCATAACAGGAAGGTCGGAGTCACTTCCCATAACTATCCCCACCATGGGTGCAGCTGCCACAGCGGAACTCCGCTTCAATGCCTTGGCACCAATGTCACTTCTGTAATAACAATTGGTCCATTTAATCACCTTTACGGCATCATAGGCCCTGGCTATTGCATCTTTTAATGTATTGCCCACGGCGGTGATGCCAAGAACACGCCCGCCATTGGTAACAATCCGCCCGCCTTTTTTTGTAGTGCCGGCATGAAACACCTCAACCCCTCGGCATTCAGCGGCTTTTTTCAATCCACGGATAACTTTACCATTTTCATATGACCCCGGATATCCACCAGAGGACATTACTACGCATACTGTTGGCCGTGGGTCAATCTTCATCTCAACGCGATCCAGTTTACCGTCAATAGCTGCTTCAAAGATATCAATTATATCACTTTTAAGCCGCATCAAGAGTGGTTGAGCTTCTGGATCACCGAAGCGGCAATTAAATTCCAGAACGTTTATATTATCACCATCAATCATCAAACCAGCATAGAGCATTCCTTTGAAAGGTCGACCCTCGGCCTCTAGCCCCTTAACAGTGGGTAACATGACCCTACTCATCACAAAATCTGCAATTTCAGCAGTCACTACCGGGGCAGGGGAATAGGCACCCATCCCGCCGGTATTTGGCCCCTCATCGTTTTCAAAAACTGCTTTATGATCCTGAGATGTAGGCAGAGGAAGGACGGTTTTACCATCGGTAAAAGCTATAAACGAGGCCTCTTCTCCAGAAAGACAGGATTCGATTATAATTGTGTCGCCGGCACTGCCAAAAGCTTTGTCAGCCATGATGAGATCAACAGCCTGTTTGGCTTCTTCGACAGTTTTCGCAACAACCACACCTTTTCCTGCCGCAAGACCGTCTGCCTTAACAACAAGAGGTGCTCCATGGGAATCGATATATTTTTTAGCTTTATTGCTGTCCGTGAAAACCTTAAAAGCTGCAGTAGGAATGTTGTATTTTTCAAGAAATTTCTTAGAAAAAACCTTGCTGCCTTCGAGTTCTGCAGCCTTCATGGTGGGTCCAAAAATCCTCAAGCCGTTCTTTTCGAAAACATCTACAATACCTGCCACCAGAGAAGACTCTGGACCTACCACGGTGAGATCAATTTTTTCTTTCTTGGCAAATTTCAGCAATTTTTCGACATCTGTTACTGCAATATCTACGCAATCGGCCATTTGACTAATCCCAGCATTGCCTGGAGCACAATAAATCGTCTCCACTTTTTTGCTTTGCTTGATTTTCCATACAAGCGCATGCTCCCGCCCACCTGAACCTATAACAAGAATTTTCATAGACTACTCCAGTCAGTATTTTAATTTAGTCTCTTGTGCGTTTTTGTTTCAACGCGAAAACAGATCAATCATACCTGTCGTTTTGATTGATCGTTGACAAACGGGATGCGAAATATTACATGAATGAATAGTCATTCATAAAATCATGATTAGTCTTTTTCCTTTCGACCTTTTTATTTTGGCAATGAAAGCTGAAAATAAACATTCAAAAATTATTTCTGCCGCAACCAAAGTCTTTGCGAAAAAAGGATTTTTCACTGCAAGAATATCCGATATCGCCAAAGAAGCCAAGGTTGCAGATGGAACAATTTATCTCTATTTCAACAACAAATACGATATTCTGCTCTCCGTATTTGAAGAGGAAGTAGGAAAGATAGTCACAAAAACTGAGAAATTACTTGGCGACGAGGAAGATCCGAAAAAAATGCTGGAAATTTATACGACCCAGCACCTCATGGCCATGAAAAAAAACAAGAATTTGGCAGAGGTTATCCAGATTGAACTTCGCCAAACAAACAAAGTCATAAAAGATTACCGAAACAATAAATTTAACGAGTATATAGGTATAATAGCAAATATAATCAAAAAGGGGCAGCAAACCGGAATCTATAAATCCAATATTAAACCGGACATTGCCAAACGGGTTTATTTTGGTGCCTTGGACGAAGTGTCAAGGGTCTGGAATGCATCTTTGGAAACTCATTACACGCTTGAGGAAATTTCAGACCAGGTCCTTTCCATGTTTCTCGCGGGTATTCTGCAACAACCCGACGATAGCCCTGAATAGCTTTGTCTCACAAGGCAATCGTCCCCTACCCTCAGGAAAATTCTGAAGGGCTGATTGATATCACTTCAAATTCTCTCTTTCCACCCGGGGTCACCACCACCACCTCATCACCCACTTCTTTACCAAGCATACTTTTTCCTAACGGGGAGAGAACAGAGATGGAACCTTTTTTGACATCAGCTTCCTCCGGTCCCAATAACTGATAGGTGACCTCTTCGTCGGTATCAAGATCCAACAGCTGGACAACAGTTCCAAAAACAATATTAGTCGTTTTTACCTTCAGACAATCAATTACTTCTGCTCTAGAAATTTTGTTTTTCAGCTCAATTATGCGCCCTTCTATGTGACCCTGCCGATCCTTCGCCGCGTGATATTCTGCATTCTCTTTCAAATCACCATGCTCTCTCGCGACCTCAATGGCTTTAACAACCACACCACGCTCAACCCTCTCAAGATGTTGCAGTTCTTCCCGTAATTTTTTGTTGCCACTTTTGGACATCGGTACTCTGTCAATCATGTAAACCTCCATAAAAAAAACCTGCAAGGGACTCAGCAAACAAGTTCCAGACAGGAAATACAGTCAAAAATGTTTTATATCACCAGCGATAATGCAAAGAAACTGACAGTCCCTTTTCATCATAATCATCGCTTTTCGATAATGTAAAGTTGCTTTTTAATAAAAAATGAGGACTCATTTCAAGGAAAATATTTAAATTGGTAGTAAAGGAGATATTTTCATTATCTTCAAAGCCAATAGCGTTGTCGATTGCGTAATAGCTCATACTCTTTTTAGTCTCTTGTTCATAGCCAAGAAAATCATGCTGGAAGTGCAAACTCACACGATGTTCTGAAAACGATGCAGGGCTCCAGTATGGCAGTTCATCACGAAACACTTCTCCAGAAGCATTCCACTCGGAATTGCTTCCGTCTTTGCTGGTCAGATACTGATAATCATAGCGTAATGCCCACTGAAGAGATTCATCAAAAATATTATAGGATGAATAACCGTGGAGTCTGTTCTCCGAATTATCATCATTGTAGATGCGATGTTGCAGATCCGCTCCAAAAGAAAGGCCCAAAGGAGTCTCAATACTCAAACCCGTTTCGACGGCATGAAAGGTTATTTGCTGCTCTATGGCCTCCACCGTGTCATACACCTGTCTTTTTTCAACAAGCATATATGCATTAACATAATCATCAAGTTGCCCTTTAAACTCAAATTCATACTGATATCCGATGTCTCTGTCACTATCGAATTTTTCTGATCCTGCCCCCAGAATCAACTCATATCCTTTTGAAAATTCATAAATTGCAGTGGCATAAAGAAAATCACTTCCGGTGGACTGATCAGTGTCATCAGATTTAAAGTGATTATTTACATAGGTTAACCTAATATCCTTATTAAGATCCGGAGTAAACCAAAAAGACGTGCCAATACTCGCTCTCGCCATATCTATATGTCCATTTCTGCCCTTTTGTTCCTGGTAGTCGGCTGTAAAAATGTTCTGAGGACTGAGCTTCATGGTATTTCTTTTTATAGATTCCAGCAAATCAGGAGAAGTCGTCCCGCTGCTTTGCATTGCTTCGTAAACTTGTGCTTCTTTGCGATACTTACCTATTTTGGCATAGATCGTCGCAAGGTCTATCATTCCTCCGGAAGAGTCTTCTGCCAGAAGTCGTTTGTAACTTTTCTCGGCATAGTAATAGTTATGATCGTAGACAGCTTTTCTGGCATTGTATTCGTGAGATATCAATTTTTGCCAGCTATATTGCTCAAATATTCCAGCAACAATTTTGCCAGTTTCATTTGTTTGGTTATCGATTAGAAAAGGTGGTGCCATTAACTCGGCAATGACCTCTGGTTCAGATTGCAGCATAAGCATAATCGAATTCCAGAAAGTATCCTCGCGGGTGAGATAATGATAGTCTATTTGCATGTGTCTAAACTTCTCATTTAATACTTCCAGCACAGGAGGGGTTAGTAATTGTGAGTAAATTTGTAAGGCCTTTTCCTGCTGCTTACTCCCCCATAATATCCTTGCCAAAGTAAGAAGATCTTCAACATTGTCAGTAGATGTGAGCTTTATAGTGAGTTCATCGACACTGGTTACCCCATCCACATCTTTAATCATTAGATCCAGAGCCTGTTCATACCTTCCTCGACGGATTTCCACTTCAATTCGTTTTCTGGAAAAATAATGATCCTGAGGAAACTGCTGAATCAATTGCGATAAAGTTGCAATAGCATTGTCACTACGCCCTCTGGTTATCATGATTTCAGCCCACAACATTTTTGCAACAACAGAGTGGGGGATTTTTTTCAGCACCACTGCTAAATGTTTTTCGGCCGCATCATATTCTTGGTAATACATCTCTTTTTCAGCCAGTGCAATTTGCCGAGTGACTATAGGATTTCCATCAACATTGATCATGCTGTCGTACGGATTATTCTGTGAGCCATTTTCTGATTTTCTGGTTAGCATACTCTGCAAAACAAACAACTCAGGATCAAAAGATCCACGGGCCAGAAGCTCTCGGGATTGCTTCGACGCTTCCCCAAAATCCTCATTTAGAAATTTAAGCAGGCAACTCTGTTTGTCCATAGTAACGACAAAAGGTTGCAACTCTTTAGATATCTGTCGTTTTCCTAATCTACTCCGGTAATTATCAATAAGTGTCAGAGCAGTCTCGTAATGACCTTTAGCTTTCAATATTTTCACTTTTAGCAAAAGCATCCTGCATCCCAGTGAATCAATTGAAAAATCAGATTCGTCCTGATTGATATTTTTTTTCAAGGCCCTATACCAACTCTCGGCTGCTCTGAGATTGTTATCCGCTAGGGCGTTCTCCGTTAGTTGGAAAAGAATAGTATCCACTAAAATAGAATGAGTGAAAAGTTGTCGGAGCAGTTGCTCGGCTCGTCGAGTTTTCCCCTCTTTTCTTAAAAATGTAGCCCTTTGAACAGCTAATCGTGTAAGGGCTACAGGCGAATCAGCAAAATGATTTTTAGCCCAAGAATGTGTTTTTTCGCACTCGAAAAACTGGAAATTGTAGGAAAGCAAATCTAAATAGGTGAGCACCAGGTCCAGAGACACAGCTTCGTTTTGTAGCAAAGTCTCATTAAAGAGAGCATTCAAGGTGGACACATCACCCATTTCGCCAGCCAACTGAAGGCAAGTTACCCTGAGGTCGGCGTCCTGTGGATCAAGCAATAAACCCTGTCTAAAAGAAGCTAGCGCCTCCACCTCAAGGCCAATCTTTCTCTCAGTTTCACCTTTTAGGAGATAGTATGATTTCGTTTTATTTTTCTCACCAGTAACCACATTCAGATATTCCAGAGATTTGCTGTACTGGCCAATCCGGTTATATTGTTGGGCGATACGTATTGCTAGGTCATCTTCTGGAACTGAATGTTGATAAAGAATTTCCAGAACCTCGATCAGTTCTTCAGTTTGACTGTTCTTTTCTAAAAGACTGGACATTTTACGAAAAATTTCCTGTCGATTCGGCGTTATTTCAGCCAGGTCCTGCCAAAGTTGCCCTGCCCCATCGTTTTCGACAATCGCAAGAAAATCTTTTGCCAGCCTAGATTGTATCTGATTTACTTTATCCGTTATATCGATATTTTCAGGATGTTTCTGTAGATATTTATCATAGTATATCAAGGCCTTATCGGGCCTGTTTAAATCGTTCAGACAGACTCTTCCCGCCTCCAAAAGAAAACTATCATTGTCCTCACTATTATCAATGAGATATCTCAGCTGAGCGAGTGCTGCTTCAAATTCACCACTTTTAATATAATAATTGGCTAATTCTTTTCTGAAGGTCACATAGTTTGGATAGCGTTTAAGATATTCCAACATGAGTGTACTTCTTAGTTTTTCGTAGCCGGGAGTATGAAAAATTTCCACCGCCTGAAGGAGTATCTGGTCATCTACTGGCGGTTTTTGAAGTAGTTTTGCATAGAATTTTCTGGCTTTCTGCTTTTTACCAAGATCTTTAGCATCTGACGCCAATAGCTTTAGTATCTCGGCATTATCAGGATTTCTAACTATAAATTGCTCCAAGAGCGGGAAAGCAAACACTTTCTTGCCCTGATATTGCAAACTGGTGGCGAGACCGAGAAGAGCATTATCAGAATTTACTCCTACCGGATCCTTCTCAAAAACTCTCCCATAATATCGAGCTGCAGTTTCATAATTTTTCCAATGTGTGGCTATTGCGCCACCAGCCAGCAGATAATCACCATTGTTAGGATCATTATCCAATAATCCATCTATAATCACAGAAGCAGTTGAAAAATCGCCGATTTTCAACAAAACTTTACAATATTCCCAATTAGCTTCTTCGATATTAGGCTTAATTTTGAACAAATCAGCATAGGTCTTGGCTGCGAGTGGATAATTTTTGTCCCGGCCAAAAAGTCTTGCCCGGTCCCACAGGATTTTCCACTCAGGTTGCCCCTGAATCATAGAGATATTTCTATCGGGCCCAATCCTGTCCCCGGCCATGCAGACAACGACAGACAGTCCAATAAAAAGAAAAAAGAAGAACAAAATTTGAAAGGTAATGACTAACTTCAGCCGAGGTAGGGTCATGGGCAGATGAAGGTCTATACATAAGGATGACCTATGTTTTGTACAAGCCATCCTGGATTTTCAAACATTAATTTTAATGGTACAGGGCGAACCCCACATTGAGGCGTGCATAGCTGCCTTTTGCTAAAATATGGGAAACGAACCGAAGGATCCCCCCACAAGATAACCCGATTATGGTAATCCTTTAGCCATAAAACTGCACGATTTTATCAATAACATAGGCCTGCATCCCTTTAGTAAGCTCCGGATAGATAGGGAGAGCTATTGTGGTGTCGGCGGCCTTTTCTGCCTCAGGGCATTGAATGCCAGATGCCTGTGAACCGAGACATCCCTGCTTATGCAAAGGAACAGGATAATAGATTTCACAACCGATATCATTCTTGTTCAACCACTCTCTCAGTTCATTTCTACGATCAACACGCAGCACATACTGGTTAAAAATGTGACCATTTGTCACAGTATTTTGAGCATCAGAAAGATTAACGTAAACCACTTTCGGCAAAATAATTTTCCCAGCGTCAACAAGTGTGGTTTCAGAAAGCAGTTGATCATAATATTTTGCATTTTCCCGGCGTTCTGCATGCCATTTCTCCAGATACGGCAGTTTCACTCTTAGAGCAGCTGCCTGAATCGGATCCAACCGGAAATTACCACCAACAAGATTGTGATAATACTTCGGATGGGCGCCGTGATTTCGCATCAAAATAAGCTTTTCAGCAAATTCTTTATCCTTGGTGACCACCATACCACCATCACCAATGCCACCGAGATTTTTGCTTGGGAAGAAAGAAAAGCAACCTGCAAGCCCTATGGATCCTGCTCTGGCGTGGCCCGTAGCCGCGCCATCCGTCGGACATTCCGCCCCAATTGCCTGGGCTGCGTCCTCAATGACAGGGATTTCATAGCGACTGGCCTGTTCCATTATAGCTGACATGTCCGCACATTGCCCATACAGATGCACAGGAATGATAGCTTTTATTTTCCGCTCGGTATCGGCTGCCAGCACCTCTTCCATGCGAGCCGGATCGATATTAAAACTAATCGGATCAATATCTGCAAATATCGGAATCGCACCAAGCCGAAGAATAACCCCCATGGTCGCAAAAAAAGAGTACGGTGTGGTAAGAATATGATCACCGGGCCCTATACCAAGACTCATAAGAGATATCAGCAACGCATCAGTGCCACTGCTAACTCCAACTCCATAGCCAGTCCCACAGTATTCAGCTATTTCATTTTCAAGTGATTCAACTTCTGGACCCTGGATATAACGAGTAGACTTGACCACGCGTGTGACGGCAGCAATAAGATCATCTTCAAGGTAGTCCAGCTGCGCCTGGAGATCCAGCAATGGTACTTTCATAGTTGTTGTCTTGTAGGAATGTAATTTAAGTAAAACAGGACACACCTCTCAAGGAGGTGTGGAGACAAATCAGGAGGACGAATTAATTACGATTTTTTCACCATCGAAGTAATCAACGATATCAGGCATTTCAGCTTCGAGGTACTTCTTCATTTTTTTCAAAAGATTAACCTCAATCTGACGAACACGCTCCCTGGAAATATCAAACCTGTCGGCAATATTTTGCAGGGTCAGTGGTTCATCGGTCAATAAGCGCTTCTCAAGGATCATTTTTTCCTTGTCATTGAGCTTGACCTTCAAAACATCGAGCAGCTCCGTCAGCTTTACTTTCATTTCCTTGCCAGCGACCGTCGATTCGATTCCAGGTCCATTGCTGGGGAGAAAATTCTTTTGTTCATCCTCGGAATCAGAACGAACCGGACTCTCCAGGGAGACATCCCAGTTATCCATACGCTGACCCATTTCAATGACTTCACGCTCTTTGACATTGAGCCGTTCCGCCAACAATTTTGGTTCAGCCGCAAACCCCTGACTTTCAAGCAGTTTGCGTTCCTTGTTGAGACTAAAAAAGAGTTTTCGCTGTGCCTGTGTCGTACCAATCTTCACCAGGCGCCAGTTATCCATGATGAACTTCAGCACGTATGCCCTAATCCAATAGGCAGCGTAGTATGAGAATTTGACTCCACGATATGGATCAAACTTTTTAGTAGCTTGAACCAGGCCGACATTACCCTCTTGTATAAGGTCCATGAAGTTCTGCATCCAATACTTCTGAAAATCCATGGCCACTTTCACGACCAGGCGAAGATTGGAACTCACCAGTCGATATGCCGCATCTTGATCGCCTTCTTCACGAAAACGCACAGCCAGTTCGTCGGTCTCTTCTCTTGATAAGAGCTCGTATTGGCTGATTTCCTGAAGATAACGATGCAGGGCTGGATTACTGAGGGCAGGAAGATGTTCCTCGTCGGATACTGAAACCAGAGGATTCTCATAGGCTTCATCAATGCCTCTAATCTCGGTATCGAGATTATCATCATCAGCGGTATCTATTTCGTTATCAGATTCGATTGTTGTGTTTTTGCTCATTTATTTTTCTCTCCGGAAAAATATACCCAGAAAATTTTGAAAGATTATGATATTACTCTACCTGAATTAATATGCAATCATATTGTGTCCGCCAAAAGGCACGTCCGTTTGACACTACACCAGTACTTTACCCCAAGTAGAGCGTAACAAGTAGATAATTTTATTTTATTAGTTAGCAGGATATGATAAACACCATGGCTCGCTCCCCACACACCATGCTACCAGAAGCAACAAGTATCATTAGGGTTAACTCAATATAAAAATATGAATAACATCAGAAACTTCAGTATAATCGCACACATTGACCATGGCAAATCCACTCTTGCCGATCGTATGATACAATTTTGTGGACTTGTTACCGACAGGGAATTTAAAAACCAACTCCTGGATAATATGGATATTGAGCGGGAAAGGGGTATCACTATAAAAAGCCAGACAATGTGTCTGCCTTATACCGCAAAAGACGGCAAACTTTACTACCTCAACCTCGTAGATACCCCAGGCCACGTAGATTTCAGCTACGAAGTGTCCCGCGCTCTTAGCTCCTGTGAAGGAGCCCTGCTCCTTATTGATGCGGCTCAGGGTGTTGAGGCACAGACCCTGGCCAATCTGTATTTGGCTATGGAAAACGACCTTGAGATCATTCCTGTTATCAATAAAATTGACCTGCCCTCGGCAGAACCTGAGCGAATTGCACTGCAAATTGAAGAGGATCTCGGCCTGGATAGCGACTTGGTGCAATTCTGCTCGGCCAAGAATGGAACCGGTATAGAAGAAATTTTTGAAGCTATTGTCACCCATCTTCCACCGCCCGAAGGTGATCCGGATGCTCCTTTGCAGGCTCTTATTTTCGACGCAAACTATGATTCTTTTCGCGGCACTATCATTTCCGTCAGAATAGTTAATGGTACCATAAAGCATGGAGATATCATGCGCTTTATGGCCAACGGCAAAGAATACAAAGTTGACGAAGTCGGTTTGTTTAAATTACGAAGAGAACCACAAAAGCAGCTTTCAGCAGGACAGGTTGGCTATATTCTGGCTGGAATAAAGACTGTTGAGGATACCCGGCCAGGCGACACCATCACCTTGCAAGACCGTCCGGCAGCCAAAGCACTCCCTGGTTTTCGAGAAGTACAACAGGTTGTGTTTTCATCAATCTATCCGATAAACACCGACGAATACGAAGACCTGGCCGCGGCTCTTGAAAAACTCAAACTCAATGACGCCGCCCTCACCTTCGAAAAGGATTCCTCTGCGGCGCTCGGTTTCGGCTTTAGATGTGGCTTTCTCGGCTTACTGCACCTCGAAGTCATTCAGGAACGGCTCGAACGTGAGTTCGACATATCCCTCATCCTTACCGTACCCTCGGTACAGTATATTTTTCATCTCACCGATGGTACCAGTAAACATGTAGACAATCCTGCGCACTTTCCAAATCCTGCCCATATACAAAAAATCGAGGAACCGTTTATCAAAGCAACCATTCTGATGCCGGAAAAATATATGGGCACGGTTATGACCCTTTGTATGGAACGGCGGGGAGAAAATACCACCTTTAATTACCCCATGCCCGGCAGAATCGAGTTGCAATGTGAACTGCCATTGGCCGAAGTCATTTATGATTTTTATGACCGCCTTAAATCTGTGACGCAGGGCTATGGGTCCTTCGACTACGAAATGCTGGATTACCGAAAAAGCGACCTGGTTAAACTCGACATACTGGTAAATGGTGAACCTGTCGATGCCTTATCTCAACTCGTCCACAGAGATAATTCCAGAGCCAGGGGCCTCCACGCTTGCGAAATGCTTAAGCTGGAAATCCCGAGACAAATGTTTAAAATCGCCATTCAGGCTGCAATAGGCGGGACAATTATCGCCAGAACAACTATATCGGCCCTGAGAAAAGATGTAACAGCTAAATGCTATGGTGGTGACATCTCACGAAAAAGGAAACTCCTCGAAAAACAGAAAGCTGGTAAAAAACGTATGAAAACGATTGGTAATGTTGACATCCCACAAAACGCTTTCCTGGCTGTGCTCAAATCAGAGCAATAGTCAGCCCACGAAAACGTTACATCAGGCCGGACTCTTTCCATAAACTCTCTTTAGGGCAACAACTGTCTATCATGCCACCACCCCCGGTAAACGGGAAGAAAGCCGGGACTCAGTTCAGTCCCCGTGCTTTGCGGGGATAAACACCTTGTGACAGATTGATTTCTTGCACAAAAACAAGAAATCAATCTGTAAGATACTAATAATCCTCGTCAATAGGCAACAAACATGCTCCAGGCCCTGTCCAAATCTGCCCTCTTTCTGCTCGGTTGGCATCTTGAAAAAAATATCCCTGCGGAAGATAAAATCATCATCATTGGTGCACCACATACCAGCAACTGGGATTTTCCACTGACCTTGCTGGCTTTATCGGCTTTGGGACTGAGATTTTCCTGGGTTGGCAAGCACACTTTATTTAAGTGGCCACTTGGCACTTTATTCAAAATGATCGGCGGGATACCTGTCAACAGAAAGGTAAGGAATGGTCTCATAAAAGAAGCTGTCAATTCCTTTGCAACAAAAGAACGGCTCATTCTGACTATCGCCCCCGAAGGCACCCGGGCAAAACAGGATCATTGGAAGGGCGGTTTCTACCACATCGCATTGGCAGCACAGGTTAAGGTGTGTTTTGGTTTTATTGATTATCCAAGCAAAAAACTTGGCCTCGGTCCCACCCTTTTGCCATCAAACGATATAAACCGTGACTTTGATCAAATCAGAGCTTTTTATCAGGGTATCAAAGGTAAACACCCCCAGAATGAAAGTACCATCTGTCTTCGGGAAAAAGAGCTTGCTCTTTTGCAAAACAAGGAGTCGGAACCAAACCTCCCATAAATTCTTTAAATTTCCAGATCTCCATCTTCAGCTATGTTGTTTCTTGGTCAATGCTTGAATGACCAGTCCGCCAACAACGAAGACAAGACCGATCAGCGTTGAACGGTAGATCTTCTCTCCCACCAGAAAGTGGATAAAAACAAGAGAGGCAAAAGGTGCTATAAAGATAAAATTAGCAATTTTGGCTGTATTATCGGTACACTTCATCGCCTTAAGCCATAGAACAAAGGCTACGCCCATTTCAAAAAAACCGATATAAGTCGCACCTAAGAGTCCGCCAAGACTAACTTGCCGAAATCCTTCTGTGAAGTAGACATAAAACAGGATAAAGGGAAAGGCACAGACAAAATTCAAAAAGAGACCGATTATAGGATCACGTTTATCCCGGGTATTCAAAATCCAGTAAAATGCCCACAGAACTGTTGAAAAAAGTGCCAGAAAAACCCCGCGGGGGTTCTCAAAATGTAAGGTCAGCAACTTTCCATTAGTCGCTATAATAAGGACGCCAATATAACTCACTCCGATTGCCAGCCATTGTCTCCCGACGACCTTCTGTCCAAGTAAGGGAATAGAAAGCAACGATAAAGTTATTGCCCAGGTATAGTTAATTATTTGCGCCTGTTGAGCTGGCAGCAGATCATAGGCCTTAAATAAAACGAGATAGTAGGCAAAAGGATTGAGTAAGCCAAAGCCAATGGAGACCAGCCATTCCCGTTGAGTCAGCGTAGCGATAATTCTTAGTTTATTTTGTACAACGACTATAGTAAAAAGCACCACTGTCGATACAGCAGAAGCGTACAAAAGTACTTCAGCGGGTGAGAGACGACTGAGAGTGAGCTTGCTTGCGCTGGCAATAGTTGACCAGAGACCGACAGTGATTAAAGCATAAATATAAGCTTTTGTTTGATTTTTCATGTGACGCACATTACGTCTCATTTTTCAAAAAGCAAATATTACTTTCAATTGTTACAAAGATTTATGGCTATACCTTGCTTTTCGTATCGGCAATTCACTCATATTTTCATTTTTTTAAAAAAAGAGTCTGGTGGTAAAGTCGCAGTTGCACAAAGAACTGTACACTCAAATTTTTGTGAAATAAAATTTTTCACTAAAGTTACAATGTGATATTGTCATATATAACGTTTTTACCAAACACATATTTTCGTATTGATTTTAGGAATTGCGCATGGACGATCAACCTGTAAAACAATCCAAAGACAAAAAAATCCTCGCCCCAACCTACCATTTCATTTCGCAACAGATCAAAGTTGGTGAAGATTACACAACGGACAAGATCGAAGTTTCAGAGCTTGTCAGGGCGGGTCAGCTACTCGCAGACTTCCCCCATTTCCATAAATTTGCCGCTAAAGGTTTTGTTAAAGCTGCTGTCGAGCCAGGTGACAATACCCACTTCTCAGAAGATGAAGAATCAATTCACGCAACTGTGCCGGGATATCCTAAAATCGAAAAAATTTATCGTCCAGATAGTCCTGATCCCATTTCAATTCTTTCCCTTGAGCCGCTGTTCCTGATTTCGCTCGACAACATGAAAGTGAGCATTGCCATTCACCCTCCCCTGGAAAAGGCTCACTCAATACTCCATGAAGATATCCCAAAATTACTTGCTCAGGAGGGGATAGTTTTCGGCATAAATAATGATGCCCTCGATAAAGTAAGGCGTTTTATAACAGAAGAGGAAAATGAGTTCAGAAAGTTTGTCATCGCCCATGGACAACCTGTGGGTGAGAGCAAGGATGCATACCTCAGGTATGACATGGAAATTGGTCCTATTGCCGGAACCATCCTAGAAAATGGCAGCATAGATTTCCGGGAGAGACGGATAATGGTTGGAGTAAGTGCCGGTCAATGTATCGCCACCAAAATCCCAGCCGTACAGGGAGAACCAGGAATCAATGTTTACGGCCAGCAGACCCCGGCCCGTGAGGGAAAAGACCTTAAGCTAGAAGTTCAAGGCGATGCACGATTTTCCCATGAAACCATGCAGGTTAAGGCCACCAAGGACGGTGTGCTTTCGATTGTTAACAATAATGTTATCAAAGTGCTCTCCCATAAGACAATACCAAGCGATATTGATTTTGAAACAGGTAATGTTGAGAGTATGAACGCCCTGACCATTCTTGGTTCTGTTCAACCGGGATTTCGTGTCACCACAGGTGGTGATACCAAAATTTCCGGAAGTGTCATGTCCGGCATCATCGTCTGTGACGGCAACTTGGTTGTTCTTGGCGGCACTACAGGGAAAAACAGCACCCTTCAGGTCAAAGGTGATGCTGATATCAATTTTATTGAGCAGGGATCTTTGAAATGCGGGGGTATTGCTGTCATTCGAAAACAATCCTACTACAGTGACATTTACGCCCAATCCGACATCCGTTGCCGTGAAACGAGTACAGTTATTGGAGGACGGCTCATCGCCGAAAGGAATATAAGCCTTGGCAGCGTGGGCGCAGAAAACAGTACCCCTGCGCTTATCGCGGCTGGTGTCATGGCGGATCGCTTAGACCAGTTAGAACAACTCAAGAACAGTGTGGTGGAACAGCAGGATGCGATAATTCAATGGCTGCAACGATATCGGGGAAGCTCCAGGTCCAAAAAGATCCGCCAAATGGAACAGCAACTTGCCGAAACAAAACTCCTGCTTTTAAGAACCAACCTGATCCCGGGAACAGGTCAATATTCAAGGGTTGCCGGTCCAACTGACGATTCCAAAGACACAATCGAGCATGAAGACTACAGTAGTGAGGGAGGTATCCCTATTCAGGATATTAAAATTGATGTACTCGGAACTATCTTTGTCGGCACCTTGATACGGATTGGTAATCGTTTCTTAAAACTTGAAAAAACCGTATCAAACCGGCAATTCAAACTCCATGCGAATGGTAAAACAATTCTTGCAGGACCGCTAAAACGATAGTTGACGACAGTTTTTCAAAAAGGGAGTTTCACTGAGGTGGGCTGGTCCCTGCATTTCAAATCCATTATCACTCCTTTTCTGTCAAACCTTCCCTGTTGAGCAAACTGATTTTTTTACCATTCACCTGAATGAGACCTTCATCACTCATCTTGGCAAATATTCTGGACAGAGTTTCCGGAATAGTTCCGAGCAGGCTGGCCAGCTGCCCTTTTGAAATATCGAGCTCAACCTCGTCGCTGTCACCCTGTTCGTGGCTGAGATAAAGCAAATATCCAGCGAGCCGTTGCGGTACCTCCTTTAAAGAAAGGTTTTCAATCTGACTGGCGAATTTTCGTAATCTGAGCGACAAAACAGCGAGCATATTCAAGGCGATTGATGGGTTGGCCTCCACCAGTAAGACAAATTTATCCCGGGGGAAAAATATAGTTTTGGTTTTAACCAAAGCTTCTGCGGTGGCAGGAAAAGGTTGCCCATGGAAAACCGGAACCTCGCCAAAAGGTTCGCCTGGTCCAAAGATATGCAAAATATGTTCTTTACCGGCGAAAGAGACTTTAAATATTTTCACCCGGCCTTCACCAACCATATAAAAACCAATACCATCGTCCCCCTCAAAAAAGATATTTTCTCCCCGCTGGAATATTTTCTCCACGGCGATATTGTTAATATCCTCAATTTCCTGAGCTGGCAAACCCTCAAAAAGCAGACTTGACGCTATAATTTCTTTTTTGTTCATAATGTCCCTTCAGAAGGAGAAGTCATTTTGACCGTTACCCTATCTCGATTACAATCCTACCAATAATTTTCTCACTTGCCACTTTTTCAATTATGCAAAACAGTAAAAATCATTTTAATATTGTGGCAAATATTGCCGAGAACGACCAATATAGACGAGCGATGCAATATAGTGTCTGATTCTCATTTTTCTTTTACCAGACTCATACGCACCAATAATTTTATGTACAGTAAAAGAAAAATAATTCATATCGATATGGATGCATTTTTTGCCTCTGTTGAACAAAAAGATACCCCAGCCTTTAAGGGCAAACCCCTGATTGTTGGCGGTCAACCCCAAAGCAGAGGTGTCGTCGCGGCCTGCTCCTATGAAGCACGCCGCTTTGGAATCCACTCTGCCATGCCCTGTGCAAAGGCTGTAAAGCTTTGCCCACAGGCAATTTTCACCAGGCCACGGATAGATAGATATCGGGAGATATCAACTCAGGTGATGGCAATCTTCCGAAGTTATACCCAACTCGTTGAACCTTTGTCGCTTGACGAGGCCTTTCTCGATGTAACGACAAACAGCCAGAATCAGCCATCAGCTTCCATACTTGCTGAAAGTATTCGCAGTCAAATCTATCAGGAATTACAGCTAACGGCTTCGGCCGGTGTTTCTTACAATAAATTTTTAGCTAAAGTCGCTTCGGATTTCAATAAACCAAATGGGCAGACAACGATTCCTCCTGCAAAAGCAATC
Source organism: uncultured Desulforhopalus sp. (assembly GCA_963677465.1). Classification (GTDB taxonomy): domain Bacteria; phylum Desulfobacterota; class Desulfobulbia; order Desulfobulbales; family Desulfocapsaceae; genus Desulforhopalus_A. The sequence goes on from OY781976.1 coordinate 2,685,179, forward strand.
GATTTTCTGTCCGCCCTGCCCATTCGAAAGTTTTTCGGAGTGGGTCAAGTCACCGAAAGAAGAATGTTATCCCTGGGCATAAAAACAGGCCATGACCTCCGGCAACTAGAAGAAGAGCAACTCATTTTCCATTTTGGCAAGATAGGCTCTTTCCTCTATCATATCGTTCGCGGGATTGATAACCGACCGGTAGAACCTGCCAGAATTCGAAAATCCATAGGCAGTGAGACAACCCTCACGTCTGATACTGATGACAAAAATGAAATCAATGCGACCCTGGCACACCTTGCAGAAGAGATTGAACATTCACTAAAAATAAAAAAAATCGGTGGCTACACACTGACTCTCAAAGTCAGATACCGGGATTTTACCACTGTCACCCGGGCACAAACTGTCCGAACACCCATTTATTCCAAGGAAGGTATTATGTTTCTACTTCCTGGACTTCTTGGGTCAACGAATATTGGGAGGCAGAAAATCCGCCTTCTTGGCCTCTCGATCTCAAAACTCACTGGTGACAAAAAGGTTCCCCACCAGCTGGTTCTCCCATTTATGCGACGAGACATGTCGTAACCGGTTGTACTTAGCAGGCAGTATGGTTATGCTTATCGAAATCCTACAGGCCGTATCTACCATCAACAGACTAAAAGAGTGCTACACACCATGAAAGATCTTTTCATCTCTATCTTCAACATATTTAAATATGTCGGCAGATTTTTTACCATAATCAGAAATTTATTATTTAACCTTCTGATGTTGTTCGCTATTGGAGTGATAATTTTTGCATTTATTCCCAGAGAATCGTCGGAAATCATTCAAACCGACACAATACTCAGACTCGACATTTCTGGGGATATCGTTGATGAAAAACAGACCCTCAGTGTCTATGAAAAGCTACTTAAAGAATCATTTGACCAGGATACTCCTGAGCCTGAAACGGCTCTACAGGATGTCCTGGATATTATAACTCAGGCAGCAGAAGATGACCGTATCGTAGCGTTAGTCCTCAATCTCAAAAACATGGGCCATGCCGGTATTAATCAATTACAAACCATTGGTCAGGCTCTCAAGAATTTCAAAGAGACCGGTAAGACTGTGGTTGCAGCAGAAGACTACTACACTCAGTCTCAATACCTTCTGGCATCCTATGCAAATAGAATCATCATAAATCCAATGGGTGGAGTTGATATTCACGGTTTTGGCGTCTACCGCCTCTATTTCCAGGAAGCGCTTGAAAAATTAGAAATCAATTACAATGTCTTCAAGGTTGGCACATATAAATCTGCCCTTGAACCCTTTACACGCAACTCCATGTCACCTGCTGATCAACAACAGAATGAATTATGGCTGTCTGCACTCTGGCAAATTTATACCAAAGAGATTACCAAACAGCGCAATATTTCTTTGGATGCTCTTTCTTACTACACAAACAATATATCAGAGGCTCTCAGTACCACCCAGGGCAACACGGCACAGCTGGCGTTTGCTACAGGCCTGGTGGACCAGATTGCGACCCGACAAGAAGTGACAGCCTATCTGAAAACGCTCATTCCAAACTCATTTGAAACACCTCAGATGCTTTCATCAAATGACTATCTTAATTCTTTAACCCCCTCCTACTCACAAGAGATATCTGCTGGAGACAAGGTAGGGCTTATAGTTGCCGAAGGGACTATTCTGCCAGGCAAACAACCACCGGGCGCCATTGGCGGCGACTCTCTGGCCGACCTCATTAAGACAGCTCGAAAAAATAAAGAAGTGAAGGCGTTGGTTTTACGAATTAACTCGGGAGGAGGTTCAGCCTTTGCATCCGAAGTTATTCGCCAGGAACTTCTAGAACTTAAAAAGAGTGGCAAACCGATTGTTGTTTCCATGGGAACTGTCGCCGCATCAGGCGGGTACTGGATCGCCGCTGATGCCGATGAGATTTGGGCATCGCCTGCAACAATCACCGGATCAATCGGTATCTTTGGTGCTATTCCCACCTTTGAAAAAACCTTAGCATCTCTGGGCATCTACCGTGATGGCATCGGCACCACTCCTCTTGCCGCAGGGCTTGACCTGACCCAACCGCTACCGGAGCAGTTAAAAAGCGCTATTCAACAGTCAATTGTCTATAACTATGACCAGTTTCTACAAATTGTTGCTGGCGGAAGGCATATGGAAAAAGCTAAAGTTGCGGAACTGGCTCAAGGCCGGGTTTATGACGGGCAGACAGCCAAAACCTTAGGCCTGGTGGACAATTTGGGCTCCCTCGAAGACGCCATCAAAGCCGCTGCCGCACTCGCCAACCTCAATGACTTCAGTACGGAATACATTCAAACACCGGCTTCAGTCAAGGATCATTTGTTACAATTTCTTACTACGGGTATAGCATCTGTTATCGATCCCCCCTCTCTACAGAATTCTCTTGTCGTCCGCCTAAAAAAGACGTTATTGAGTCACCTGGATGATATCAGTTTTCTAGACGATCCTCATGGCGTTTATGCTCAGTGTCGGGTGCACTTGACGTGGTAGCAAAAAAAAAGAGCAGCAATCTCACGCACGAGGGATGGCTGCTCTTTTAAACCGACATTGATATTCTTTATAGATACGTGATAGCTCTATCGCAACCATGCCATGACCACTCGTCAGAGCCATTCCAAGTTTGCTTATCCTGGCATATTTTCTACGACTTAGTTGACGCGACGTTCAGGAACCTGGTTCTGTGTAAACGCTACCCACTCCCATGAAGCATCAAGTATTTTAAAGCCAATGACTATATCACTTATCCCTTTTTTCTTTCTCCAGCAGGGTTTAACCAACATTTTATAATGTTTGCCTCCCCCGGAGAGGACAACATTATACAAATATTGCGCTGAAGAAAAGGACTGGGGCACGTTGGTCATTTCAAAGCCACCCGTGGAAATATTTTCCACCATACCACCGAAGACTTTTTTGCCATCAGCTAGATTACCAATAAAGTCTGCAACGTCTGTTCGCTGATATCGTCGTTTGAACTGCCTGGGTTGTTGACCTATGCCAAGATCACGTTGGCTATCCGGTGTATGCATTGCAGCACCTCCATGGGGAATGGATATCTCTTCTACTTTATTTCATGCACTTTTCGCATGAGAATTTCTTAGTTCAAAAATATTACTAAGACAATAATACCCTTTTAGTCACCTGTCACTTAATCCCCAGTAAAGACTTTTCTGATATTTTTGTGTCTAAAGCGGCAGCCTCGTCGTTCTTGACAATTTCTGCTGTCACCTCAGCCACCGCAGTGTTTTCATGATTCAAATACCTGGTCGCCAGTTCGTTGATCTCGGCCTCACTCATTGAATTGAAATCACTGAGTATCGTCATTGGCCAGTCTAATTGCTGAGGATATCTGGAAGAGAGTGAAAGCACTGAATTTAACCAATACTGATTCGTCCGGATGGTATCTTTGAGCGATGTCATAAATGGCCCCTTGGCCCTCTCAAGTTCTTCTGCGGTAATACCTCTGCCCTCTAATTGATCACTTATGTGCAATATTGCCTTGATTACTGCAGCTTCATCACCGGCCTTAACAAGCGTTTGTGAAATAATATAACCATAATCAGGGTACACTCTGCTATTAAAACTCGAAACATTTGGAGAATAACTGGCAGCCATTTTTTCCCGGATAATTTTCCTCAACCGGTCGCCAAAGACACTGGCCAACAAATGCAGTCGTCTTGTCCTCTGAATATTCCAGAAATCAGCGGTGGGCCAGGCAACGACAACCAGAGATTTTTCGACATCGGTGACAACTTTGACATCAAGTTTTTTACCAACTGGAAAATGCACTGCCGTTGCTGCAACTTTTTCGGGAGAAGAGAACTGCATTCCCGATAAATATTTAGTGAGAACAACAACCACTGCATCCCTGTCGAAATCACCAACAATGGATATTTCCAAATCTTTCGGTCGAATGAGAGGACGAGCCCATTGCCGCAGTTCATCATAGCTCAACCTGTCGACATCATTCCAGCTGGGTAAACCTATTTTTTTGTTATAACTTGCCAGGAATGGCTCAACCTTAAGTGGTAATGCCCCTTCTATCTCTTGGTTGATTTTCTGGTACATCAGCTCATAATTATCTTTTACTCTGAGAAACACACTTTCTCGCAAACCGGGATCAAGGAGCAAGTGGTACAAAACATTACCAAAAAGTTCAAAATCCTTTGGCAGCACATCACCGGTCCACGAATAAGCAGATTCATCAACATTAAAAGAGAGATCTATTGAACTGCCGGCAAGCAATTCATCAAGTGCAGACCTGGTGAATTTACCGCTGCCCGAACCATTGACTACATCCTCAAGGAGAAGTGCCATTCCCGGGAGAGTCTCATCTTGCTTTCCTGCTCCGAAATTGGCCCGAACCCGTATTTTGTTCTTTTCAAACTGCGTTTTTTTCAAGTTGACAATCAAACCGTTTGGAAAAGTGAGTTTCTCAACATCAATATCCTTTAAATAGCTTATTTGGGGAGAACCAACAGGAAGAGGTGGCTCTAGATAAGGAAACATTTGTCTCTCTTTACCAATTGGGGCCTTTGTCAATTCCTGAGCAGCGTTTTTATAGACTGAGGCAATAACCTCAGCACCATTTTCTCCCAAAAAGGCATCGCCTGAAACAGAAAGTACTCTGCTGCTATGATGCCAGAGGTTCTGAAATGCTCCATTGACGTCAGCCGCGGTAACCTCTTTCACTAGTGGTCCATAGAGAGACTTTTCTTGTTCGGCTGATTGAAAGACACGATTACTATTTAATTGGTCTATAATCCTCCGGGCAATTGTCCTGGAATCCTCTGAGCCTGCCGTTAAAACCCGGGCATCGAGGTGGGCTAAGATCTCCTTTTGCACCCTTGCAACCTCATTTTCTGTAAAACCTTGAACTATAGCCCGTCGCAGAATCTGATCAAGTGAGGTTAAAGTCTCCTGCCAGTGGTCCGCATCTACTTGGGCGGAAAGAGCTCCATAGCCAATCCGGTGGGCAATATCATCGGCGTAATAACTTGCTCGGGCAAACGGCGCTTTCCCTTCATCTTGTATCCGCTGTAATCTATACCCCATGATCATACTCCCCATTATATTGAGGAGTTGCTTTTTCTCCAGCGCAAGAGAATCGTTTTCTATTGGTAGATCCCAATAGGTCTGGATGGCCACATTGGTTTTGCCAAGTTCCGGCTCATAATGGTAAAATGTTTCAACCTTTTTGTTGGTCAAGCTTCCGAATTCTGGGCACGGAGGTTTTTCACCAGCAGGAGCGAGTGCAGAAAAATGCTTTTCGATAAGACCTTTGGCAATTTCAGGATCTATATCGCCCACCACAACCAGAATCATATTATCCGGCCTATACCAGGAATCATAGAAGGATTTGAGCTGGACATGATTGGCCTTTTCTAGTGTTTTTTGGATACCGATGGGCATCCTTTCGGGGAACTTTGTTCCGCGTAAAGCAAAACCAGTTTGAGCGACATAGTTTCTGTATTCAGCAGAATCCCGTGCCCGCTTCTCGGCGAGGATGATTCCGCGTTCCTTATCTATTTCAGCATCGGTGAGCAGTGCACCTCTGGCATAATCGGCCATAACAAGAAAACCAGCATCAACATCTTTCTTTGAACCAGTCGGTAGAAAAATATTAAAAACAGTCTCATTCTGGGTGGTATAAGCATTGGTATCTCCACCAAAATTCATGCCGAGTGATTGAAAAAAATCGACCAGACTGCCTGGAGGAAAATGTGTCGAACCGTTGAACAACATATGTTCGAGGAAGTGGGCAAAACCCTGTTGATGGTCTTGTTCATTGAGAGATCCTGCCTGCACATCAAGATAAATAGCTACCCGCTTAGCTGGTTCCTGATTGTGCTTGATAACATATCGAAAGCCGTTTGGAAGTTTTCCTCGAATCAAGGATTTATCCGGAACGAGTTGGCTTAACTCAGATGGCCACTTTGTGGAAAAGCAGCTTGAAGATGAATCTTGTGAGGTGGCGAAACTAATACCTGGCAGTCCTGCTACAAACATCAGCAGAAAAATAAAAAGAGATATTTTGGGGAAAACCTTGGACTCTTGACGTAATAAAAACACTTCTGCACCCTGGGAGAAATATTATTGAATTTATGCGTGCAAAAGTAGAACCCAAATACGTTCTTCCGGTAAATATCATTGCACTCATTTCACATAGTAAAATCTTCTATTGCTACTATTTGGCAAGCCATCTCATTTGTCAAACCGGGCGATATTTCTTTTCGACAACAGTCCTCACGACAAACAGCTCAACGAAAAAAAACGGCACCCTCAAGAGGATGCCGCCTTGAAAAAATTCCTTGGTACCAAAAACTATTGAGTTTTCATCCTGAAACGTGGCATTTTATTTTAAATTGAGGCGTTCGATAAATCTAACCACAGGCATATATGCGATATTCCGAGGATTAAATTTTTAGAACAACGAAGAGTTAGGAGAAAAGGGCCGTTTCAGGATGAAAACTATTGAACGCCAGCTCGCTCTGCTTTGATCCATCCCAATCGAATATAATATTGTTGTCCACAGTTGTGCCACCTGGCGCAACCATCATTTTTATCCTTTGTCGGATATTTTTTTTCTTTATCCTTATCCACACGGCAGAGGCCTTGCTCGACACTCTCCAGCCGGAAATATTTACAACTCAAACAAATCTTCTTCACACTATTCATATCCTGTTCCCCTTGTGGTCCTTTATGTCTTTTCGTCCTTCTACGATATCAAGACAACCTATTGACATATATCGAAAAGACTGAGTTTTTCTTCGCCACTTTGATATTTTTGCAGAGGAAACATATCAACAACAGGACCCAAATAACCATTTTTCTTCATATATCTGGCAAATATTTGTTTTGAATCTTCCTCTATTCTCGGATCCGTTCCCTCAAAGCGATTGTAAATTATGGCGGTAACCTCAATGTCTCTTGATCGGGCCAGAGCTAAAGCGCTAAGAGTATGATTAATTGAGCCAAGTCGTGAACTGCTGACCAAAATAAGCGGATACTTCTCCGCCGCTAAATAATCGATCAGGGTATCCTCTTCATTGAGCGGCACAAAAAGCCCCCCCACCCCTTCAAATAAAACCAAATCGAACTGGGTCTGAAGTGTTGCCGTGGTCTTTCGTATAACGTCGCAGTTAATTGTCTGGTTTTCCAGTTGAGCGGCCAGATGGGGAGAACATGGCACAGGAAAAACATATGGACAGGTAACACCGGCATAATCTACGGCTTGTAAGTCTATTTCCATAATTTGCCGATGCCGGATAATATCCTCACTCAAGCCAGTACAACCGGTCTGCACTATCTTTTGGGTGATTGTCTTAATACCGTGCTCCAGGCAAGATTTGCTAAGAAGGCCAGTGGCTATCGTTTTGCCAACATCTGTATCTATTCCTGAAATACAATATACTTTTGATCGTGTCATGACAGTTTTTTCTATTTCTTTTTGGCAACGACAAAAGTCGATGCATAGGTTACCGGAAGGCCGAGGTCAGATGCAAAGCGGGAATTATATTGTTTTTCAAATTCCTTGAACTTTCCTGGCAGCCATTTTTCGCGACCAAGCCCACCAACCCCGGTCTGGCTTATATGCCTTAACACCGCTCTGACTGTTGGAAAATAAATTTGTCTCGTTTCATTTTGCAGTGAGATAATACGAAAATGATCATGTAACATCTCGGAAAGATGTTCCCGTGAATGATACGGCAGACTGCGTCCGGTGAGCGCACTGATTTCACCCATAGTTCCTGGGCCGAAGATTGAAAAGACCACATATCCCTCATGACGCAGTGCCCCGTGAATTTTTTTTAACAGCTTCGGCAAATCAGCCATCCACTGCAATGTCGCTGAGGATATCACCAAGTCCAGTTTTTCCGGAAGTGGTAACATTTCAATATCGCCGGGAAGAACTTCCACCTGACCGACACGGCTGGCAATGCGCTCAGCGGTGATTGTGCAAAACTCTGGGACTATGTCATTCAGATAGATTAAATCGATCTCTTTGACGCCGACCAACATCTCAGTGAGTATGCCTGTGCAGCAGCCGATCTCAAGTATTCTGGAAAAATGTATCGCCTCAGAACCATCCAGAAAATGTATAAGCTTTCGCCCGATATCTTTCTGGACAATGGCACTCTCTTCATAGGTCGCGGCGCTTGCCTTGAAAGAGTCGGCAATGAGTTGTTTGTCAAGTTGCTGTGAACTGGCTGGTTTCAATGTACGGTACCCAAACATAGCATTCAATCGTTAGAACTGTATAAGTACCTTACATCCCAAATATTCCTGAAGGGAGTACTGAAAGGGGGGGTACTGTCTTTATTCCCACTTAGCGTGGTTAACAAACATTGAGGAGTTGGTCCCAGCTCAGCCAAAGATTAAAAAGAAAATGAAATCCGGCAACCTGTGTCACCTGCTTTTCCTGCCAATACTTTAGCTGATTGGCGGTTGGAATGATAAAATCCGACTCTGACACAATAATCTCATCATAAATCGAAACACTGGCAGGAGAACAATCCACCGTTTTTTGCAAGGCGGCCAACTCTTCACCTTGATCTTTAACAGAACGCTGCGGCTGCCTTAAAAGAAAAAAATTGAGAGTATCTTTTTGCCGACACATTCTTTTGTAAAACTTCAGCCGGCTAGCCTCGTTAAAACCTGTTAGGGTGGCGTTAAATACCTTTTCTGGGATACCGAAACCGTCATCAATTGGACAAAGGGTTCCATTGATGGCCAGAGTTCTATCAAAGAGATCGTGTTTACCGGCAAAGAGCCTTTGACCAGCCCAAACCCCCATCGACCAGCTTACCAGATGGACCTGTTCATATCCCTCGACAAGGGTCTCAATAGCGGGAATATGAGTCAACTGCCGGTAATCAAAGAGCATATAAACATCAAACTCAACACTAATCAGAGAGCGAAATGGACAAGCATCCATTCCCCAACCGTTACAGAAGACGATGAGTTTTTTATGACCGTTTTTATGTAACCAGGTTGTTTCCATCTTCTGAATCAGAATCTATGCGGAGAATCGTTGCTTGAGTTCGGCAATATCGCCCGCTACCTTTGCAATATCAGACCAGACCATATCAGCGGTGAGTGAGAGACGAAACCGCGCTGTACCTTCCGGAACGGAAGGCGGCCTAACGGGAAAAACCAGATACCCCCGTTCCCGCATGGATTCGGCCAGAGACACGGCCAGACTATCATCGCCAAGCATTACCGGAACTATATTGGTCGCCCCATCGGTTTTCAGGTTATGATTTATCAATTCCTGCCGTAACTGCGCTGACATCTTTTTCAAACCACTTCTTCTCTCATGATACTCAAGCATCTCTTTGAAAATAAAATGATTCCAATAGAGTACGACGGGTGGCAGTGCGGTGGTAAAAATCAGCGAACGGCTGTAATTAATCAGGTAATCCCTGAGAGTGGCGGAACAGAGCACAAAAGCGCCGACAGAGGCAAGAGCCTTGCCAAAGGTGCCAACTAATAAATCAACACCATCAAGCTGTTTTTGTTCTTCGGCCATGCCAAGCCCCTGTGGGCCGTAAACCCCGATGCTATGGGCTTCATCAATGTACAACATGCAATCGTGCTCAGTTTTCAGACGGACAAGCTCTGCCAGATCGGCGACATCACCATCCATACTAAAGACTGACTCACTGACAATAATCACCTTCTGGAAATCTTTGCGATACCGTACCAGCATGTCGGCAAGATGCTTGTAGTCACCATGACGGTATCTTTTATGGGTGGCAGTGCTGAGACGCATGCCGTCCATGATGGACGCATGGTTGAGCTTATCAGACAGGATGAGATCGTTTTTTCCAAGCAGGGCAGGCAGAATACCAATATTGGCATGATAACCTGAATTAAAGAGCAGGCAGGCCTCTTTGTTATATGTCTCTCGAAGAGTCTTTTCAAGGAGATGCGAGTTTTCACTGTCGCCGGTCAAAAGACGGGATGACGTGGCTCCAAGGCCAAAGTTATCGAGCAGATTGCCATCCGCCATGGTGCTATAAAATTTTTGATGCAGATTTTTGTCGCCAGCCAGCCCCAGATAATCGTTTGAGGTGAGATTGAGCATTTCCCGATCACGATAGACAATACGGCAACCGTTACGACCTGTAAGAGGTTTTAACTCTCTATGCCGTCCCTCTACCCGCAACTTTTGCAATGCTTTTTCATAGGAACTACTCATGATGACAATTCCGCCTCCACAACCTGGCAAATAGTCTTGGTCATGAATTGGAGATCCTGATTGCTGATTACATAGGGCGGCATGATATAGACCAACCGGCCAAAGGGTCGAACCCAAACACCATTATCGACAAATCTTTTTTGAATTCTGGCCATATTCACCGGCAGATCAAGTTCCACCACGCCAATCGCACCAAGAACACGTACCTCTTTCACCCCGACAAGGTTTCTGCAAGGTGCTAATCCGTTCTTCAGTTCAGTCGCTAAACGCGAGATATTGGCTTGCCAACCAGATTCAAGCAGTAATTCGATGGAACGGATGGCAACACTGCAGGCGAGAGGGTTGCCCATAAATGTTGGTCCATGCATAAAAACGCCAGGCTCTCCCTGGGAAATCACATGACCGACTTCTGCGGTTGCCAAGACTGCGGCAAAGGTCATATATCCACCAGTTAGTGCCTTGCCTAGACAGAGTATATCCGGTGCGATTCCAGCATGGTTACAGGCAAATAATTTGCCACTCCGGCCAAAACCCGTGGCAATTTCATCAGCAATAAGCAATACCTGATATTCATCACATAATTCCCGAACCCGTTTCAGGTACTGAGGATGATAAAAGCGCATCCCTCCAGCTCCCTGCACAATAGGCTCTAAAATGACCGCACAGATAAAATGGTGATTTTCTGCCAGTTGCTCTTTAAACGATAATATATCAGCTTCATCCCATTCATCATCAAAACGGCAATTTGGTGCATCGGCAAAGAAATATTCTGGCAGTAATCCCTGATAGATCTGGTGCATACCGGTGACCGGGTCACAAACCGACATGGCATGAAAAGTGTCGCCATGGTAGCCGGACCGTATAGTCAAAAATTTATTTTTACCGGGGATTTTCTTAGAATAATTGTACTGAATCGCCATTTTCATGGCAACTTCCACCGCCACAGACCCGGAATCGCAGAAAAAGACCCGATCCAAGCCGTCAGGAGTAATATCGACCAGGAGTTGCGCAAGTTTGACTGCCGGTTCGTGGGTCAAGCCCCCAAACATAACATGGGCAAGTTTTCCAGCCTGTTCCTGGATAGCTTTAGTGAGATGGGGATTATTGTAGCCATGAATCATCGACCACCAGGAGGCCATGCCATCGATCAACTCCCTGCCATCTTGTAGTCGTAACCTGACACCCTCAGCCGATTCAACCAGGTAAACCTCAAGAGGATTATCAATAGAAGTGTAGGGATGCCAGATATGTTTCTGATCAAATCGCAACAGCTCGGCGCTTTCCTGTTCCACGTGGTCTCTGGCTCCTACCTTGCTCTATTTATCATCATCTGCCACATCAAAACCGAGGGCCCGGAACATTTCGATATCTTCAACCAGACTATTGCCTACGGTAGTCAGATAATTGCCGACAATCGCCCCATTAGCACCAGAACTAAAACATTTTCTTTGTTCATCACCCAAAAGATTTCTGCCGCCCGCCAGTCGGATTACGGCCATTGGATTAATGAATCTGAACATGGCAACAGAGGTCAGCACCTCGGCAACACTGAGCGGTTTGATTTTGGCGAAAGGGGTCTCTTTAATGGGAGTTAAAATATTCAATGGAATGGAAAGAATATCAAGTTCCCGAAGTTCAAAGGCCAGCTCAAGGCGTTGCTCAAGACTTTCCCCCATACCGATGATACCACCGGAACAGATTTCCAAACCAGCTTCCCTGGCAATTCTTATGGTTGCCACCTTCTCATCCCAGGTATGGCTGCTGCACACCTCAGGGAAAAAGCTCCGGCAGGTTTCCAGATTACAATGGTAACGGGTAACCCCCATCTCTTTCAGTTTTAAGGCCTTTTCCGGCGTCAAAAAACCCATTGAAGCACAAAGTGACAGCTGAGTCTCTTCCTGTAATCGTTTATAGATCTGCCTGAATTCCTCGAGATGCTTTTCTGAAACTGTTCTGCCGGCAGTAACCAGCGAAAATCGTTGCACGCCCGCCTGTTCATTTTCTTTGGCAAGAGTTACAGCCTGAACAACATCAACCACATCATAGGTAAGAACCTCGACATCGTAGTGCGAAGACTGGGCACAAAATTTACAATCCTCAGAACACTTGCCAGATTTGGCATTAACTATGGAACAGAGATCAAGACTGTTCTTATGCAGCTTCTTCCTCAGATCATCTGCTGCCTGGAAAAGATCCGCCGGATCGGCCACCAACGCAAGTTCCAGTGCTTCACCGAATTCCAAATCATGACCGGCTAATATCCGGCCCATATATTTTTCAATCACTTGAAACTCCATTCCAAACACTCAATCGACATTTTCAGACCGTTTTAATCTTCTCCATACATTGAGCCAAAGTTGCCGGAGTGTCAAATTGCAGTGTGGTGACTTTGGTCCCTTTAGACACAATTTTTCTCATCATTCCCTTAAGCACTGTTTTGGGACCGACCTCAATAAAGGTATCCACCCCCTCGGCCAACATCGCTTCGATGATCTCACACCACCGAACGCGTGAAGCTATCTGACCGGCCATCATATCTTTGATTTTTTGGGTGTCGGTCACTTTTGAGGCTGATACATTAAAATAGACAGGGATTTGAGGCGGTTTGAAGTCAATCTGATCCATGAATTTGGCAAAATCAGGCACTGCATCTTCCACCAAAGGACTATGATTGGCCACACTGACATTAAGAGCAATGACCTTGGCCCCTTTTGCTTCAGCCCCCTTGCCAACCTCATCCAGTGCATCCATAGTCCCGGAGATAACAATTTGCTCGGGAGTATTGTGATTGGCGGCGGTTACCGCTCCCGGGCCCTGGTACGATGCGATTAGTTCCTCAATGGTGTTGATATCCAACCCCAAAACAGCGCGCATGCCGCCAGGATGAAGGTCTCCTTCTCGCTCCATCAGGGCGCCTCTCTTGCTGACAAGCCGTATGGTCTCCTCGGCAGTGATAACTCCAGCAGCACAAAGGGCCGAGTATTCACCCAGGCTATGTCCGGCAAAGCAACTGACAGACAAATCATCGCCCATTGCCGTCTTAAATGCTTGCCAGCAGATAAGATTGGTAATGGTAATTGCCGGTTGAAGATTCGTGGCTCTTGTTAGCTCTTCCATAGGCCCATCCGTGCATAAAGCACCGAGATTCAACTCGCAAGTTGCTTCGGCCATTGCCATAAGAGAAGCACATTCGGCATCAGAGTTGACAAATTCTTGCCCCATAGTCAAATATTGTGATCCCTGGCCGGGAAACAGCACTGCAATTTTCATTCGTTATTCCTCAATTTCTGTGCACTTGTATCAAAAATATTAATAAGCAAAAACAGGCCGGCACCAACACAGATTGCCGAATCGGCAATATTAAATGCCGGCCAATGGTAGCTCCCCACATAAAGGTCAAGAAAGTCAATCACCGCCCCAAACCGCACCCTGTCTATCAGATTCCCGGCTGCCCCACCAGCAATAAGAGCCAGTGGCCAACTATATAAAGGGTTGATCTTCTTCATTTTCCAATAAGCAACCGTCAACCCAACAAGAGCAACGGAACCTATACAGAGAAAAAAATAATGCCGCCATGGTGAATTGACATCGGCCAACATACTAAAAGCTGCACCGCTGTTGGTAACATAGACCAGGTTGAAGAATCCAGGGACAATTTCCCTGGATTCATACAACCGCAAAGAATCGACCACAAGGGCCTTGCTCAGTTGGTCTGCAACAATGACGGCCATTACTACGGCAAAATAGACCATTAAAATTTTGCTTTAAGCCTGTGAGGCTATCTCAGCTAAAACATCAGAGCATCTGGTGCAGATTTCAGGGTGCTCCGCATTTTTGCCAACTGAAAGGGATCTGGTCCAACACCTCGAACACTTCTCACCCATTGCCGGTTGAACCTGAATAATAAAACCAGGACTCTCCTCACTGGCATAGCGTACTCCAGTTTCCGGGGTATCATCCTGCAGCTCCGACAACTCCGAAACAATGGAGATTTCCTTTATCGTTGTCCACTCGCTTTTTAGAAATTCGGCAAGTTCCCCGTCAGCTCTTAAAAGCACTTCCGCTTCCAGTGGATGGCCGATAACTTTTTCACGACGGGCAATCTCCAGAGCTTTGGTTATCTCTGAACGTACCTTGATCAGCTTGGCCCATTTGGCCATCATCAGATCATCACATTCAATTTCATTTTTAGCAGGAAACTCAGCAAAATATATCTGCTTTTCAAGAGCATCACTGTCTGTAACATGATGGAGAGAATTCCAGGCCTCGGCGGCGGTAAAACAGAGGATCGGATGCATTAATCGAAGCAGGCCATCCAGGATTGTATAAAGGACTGTCTGGGCCGAACGTCTGAGATGGGAGTTTGTTCCCGCTGTGTAGAGACGGTCTTTTAAGATATCGAGGTAAAAGGAACTCATGGTGGTTCCACAGAAGTAGTTCAAGGTTTGATAAATGCTATGAAATTCGTACTTATCATACCCCTGCTTGACCTTTGTCTTCACTTCCTCAAATTTGGCCAAAGCCCATCGATCCAGTTCCGGTAATTCGCTGACGGCAACACTGTTTTCTGCCGGCTGGAAATCGTCGAGATTGCCGAGAAAATACCGAATAGTGTTACGGATTTTTCGATAGGAATCAGACACCTGCTTGAGAATTTCATCGGAGACTTTAATATCATCCCGATATTCTTCACTGGACACCCAGAGTCTCAGGATTTCTGCACCATATTTTTCGATAACCTCTGAAGGTACCACCACGTTGCCAACGGATTTGGACATTTTCTTGCCCTGTCCGTCCACCACATAGCCATGGGTCAAGACGCCCTTAAATGGCGCCCGCCCCCGCGTTCCTGTGGACGTGAGCAGGGAGCTCTGGAACCAGCCCCGGTGTTGATCGCTTCCCTCAAGATAAAGATCAGCAGGAGCCCTCAGTTCTTCACGCGTTTCGCAAACCGCTGCATGGCTCACGCCGGAGTCAAACCAGACATCGAGAATATCTTCCTCTTTTTCAAAATCGGCGGAACCACATTTTTCGCAAGTCATCCCTTCAGCGAGGAAATCTTTAACATCGTGGCTAAACCAGGCGTCGGCGCCTTCTTTTCGAAAGAGTTCGTCAATCTTTGCAACAACATCCTTGTTTTTTACTATCTCGCCACAGGATTTACAGCTTATCACCGTCAGGGGAACCCCCCAACTCCGCTGTCTCGACAGACACCAGTCGGGCCGTCCTTCCACCATGGAATAGATCCGCTGCATGCCCCATGCGGGAGTCCACTCAACCTCTTCAATCGCGGCGAGGGCCTTTTGCCGTAGTTGATTGTTGCTCATGGAGATAAACCACTGGGGCGTCGCCCGATACATGACCGGTTTTTTGCACCGCCAACAGTGTGGATAGCTATGGTTGATGGCGGCTTCATGAACAAGTGCGCCAGATTCAGCCATATCCGCATTAATAACCTTATTTACGGCTGGTACCTTCTGACCTGCATACTGGCCAGCCTCAACGGTATAGACGCCTTCGGCATCTACGGGCGATAGAATCTCCAGACCATATCTCAGTCCGGTTTGATAATCGTCGGCCCCATGACCGGGAGCAGTATGAACGCATCCTGTACCAGCATCGACAGTGACATAGTCAGCGAGAACCAGAAGCGATTTCCTCTCCATAAAGGGGTGCTGGCAATTCCTGTTTTCAAAGGATTTTGCACCGAAGGTGGCCTTGATGGTGAAATCCTCCCGGCCAATCTCATCCATAACCTTTTCGACCAGATCATGCGCCAGAATCCAGGTTTCATCCCCTACCTGCACAGCGGCATAGATAAACTCCGGATGCAGAGCCACCGCAAGATTGGCGGGCAATGTCCATGGCGTCGTTGTCCATATGACAAAAAATGTTTTATCTCCGCCAAAGGAAGCATCGATATCCGTCAGATCATCGTCTGCCTTGAATTTTACATATATGGAAGGTGAAGTATGATTATGATACTCCACTTCAGCCTCAGCCAGGGCGGTGGTGCAGGTTGAACACCAATAGACCGGTTTACGATTCCGAATGACCGCACCGGAAAGCAGGAATTTATTAAATTCCCTGGCAATGGTGGCCTCGTATTCATAATTAATAGTGAGGTACGGATTATCCCAGTCACCTAAAACCCCAAGGCGCTTGAACTGCTCTTTCTGGGTCTTGATCCACTTATTGGCGTATTTCCGACAAGCCCCTCTTTTGGCTAATTTAGGTATGGTCTTTTTCTTTTCACCAAGCTCTAAGTCAACATTATGTTCAATAGGCAGTCCGTGGCAATCCCAACCAGGAATATATGGCGCATTAAAACCCGCCATTCTCTTCGAACGAAGAATGATGTCTTTGAGGATTTTATTGAAGGCTGTGCCTAAGTGTATATTTCCGTTGGCGTATGGGGGGCCGTCATGGAGCACAAAAAGAGGTTTATCTTTGGCATTTTCCTGAACTCTGAAGTACAGCTTCTCTTTTTCCCATTGTTTGAGAATGAGTGGTTCCTTCTGAGCGAGATTTGCCTTCATCTTGAACCCGGTATTGGGTAGATTAAGGGTATCCCTATAATCCATGTTCGTCTCCTTCATACATTTAAAGTGGCGTTAACAATCTTCCGATTGCCGCCAAAACACCCGATTTA
Organism: uncultured Desulforhopalus sp.; assembly: GCA_963677465.1. Lineage (GTDB taxonomy): Bacteria > Desulfobacterota > Desulfobulbia > Desulfobulbales > Desulfocapsaceae > Desulforhopalus_A. Next base: position 2,702,059 of record OY781976.1, read on the forward strand.
TTTACAGTAACTTCGACAAAATTTTTCAATTTGTCAAACCCACAACAATAACAACTGCGAGTGAAGTTGCAAGAGTAATTTGCGAGCTCAACCGGGACCAATCAGATCGCGACAACGGAAATGGAGACGTTTGGGATTAAAAAATCGATTATTTCCCATAAAAGGCCCCTCTGGAGTGAGATGCATTGCGTTTATCTGTGGAATACTTTATATTTTTTTTATACGCCGTATTAACAAGACAGCTATTCGATTTTTTTGACCATTTCTTGATCAATGACGTGCTTATTTGTTACAATCATTTCCCGGTCTGGAAAAAATATTTTATCCAATGAACATACCGTTGAACAAAATTACACCAACTACAAAAAAAGAAACAATCATCGAGATGATTAAAGTCTCGAAAATTTACCCTCCTGATGTCGTTGCCTTGAGCGAGGTATCCGTTTCCATCAACACTGGTGAGATGTTCTTTATAATCGGCAGAAGTGGTGCTGGTAAAACGACAATGCTCAAACTTCTCTGTAGTATGGAAACACCCAGCAAAGGTTTGATTGAGATCGGAGGGCAACCTATTCATCACCTCAAGGGATTTAAACTGGCCAGACTTCGCCAGAAAATCGGCGTCGCTTATCAGGATTTCAAACTGCTGACAGATCGAACGACATCAGAAAATATCGCTATTTCGATGGAAGTCTCCTACAAGAAACCGCAGATGATCAGAAGCAGAGTTCGCAGCCTGCTTGATCAACTCGACCTTGCCGACAAGCATGACACTATAACCGGGGAACTCTCCCGGGGCGAACAACAACGAGTTGCCTTGGCAAGGGCTATCGCCAATTCGCCGACAATGATTCTGGTCGATGAACCAACCGGCAATCTTGACGCGGCAACGACTGAAAGAGTCATGCAATTGTTGACCAATTGCAATAAAGCTGGGGCAACGATTGTTATCGCCACCCATGACCAAACGCTTTACAGCCATACCTCCCATCGAGTGATGGAACTGCGAAAGGGGCAGCTGCATACCATGGTCGGAGGAATAAATTCATGAGTTTCTGGTTCACCGTTATCCGGCAGGTCGGACGAAATTTGCGTATGACATGGGGATCTCAGCTCATGACCCTGCTCACTGTCAGTCTTTCTGTTCTGATTTTTGCGTTTTTCTACCTCATCTACGCCAATATGCTCAATTTTGGCGACAAGCTTGGCGACGACCTTAGTTTGATTGTCTACCTTGAAGATGAACCCGGCCCTGAACTCCAGCAGCAATTAATTAGAAAAATTACCACCTTTGATGAAGTCGAGGAAATACGTTTTATTTCCCGCGCCCAGGCCTACAAGCGCTTTGCGGACCAGCTCGGAAAGAACCAAGACGTTCTCAACGACATGCCAAAGGATTTTCTGCCACCATCCATTGAGGTGGTTCCATTAAAGAACCTCAGGAGTCTTAATCAGGTCAAACTGTTTTCAGGCTATCTGGCAAGCTTGCCCGGCACCCTCAAAGTACAATACGGCCAGGACTGGGTTGAAAGATTTTATTACTTCACCAAACTGCTGTCTATCATTGTATTGCTCAGCGGATCGCTTCTGATTTTGACAACGATTTTTATGGTCGCCTACACCATCCGCCTTACTATTCTTGGCAGGCAGGCTGAACTGGAACTTCTCAAGCTTGTCGGGGCCACCAATAATTATATAAGAACCCCATTTTTATTGGAAGGACTGCTCCAGGGTGTCCTTGGCTCCTCCTTTGGTATTGGTTCGCTGTTTCTCCTTTACCAGTGGATTAAATTGCGATTTTCCGGCCCTGGATTTTTAAATCTTTTTGAATTTTCGTTTTTCTCTCCAGCCGTCGGCCTGACCATTATCGGCGTATCTATACTCCTTTGCACAGTGGGAAGTTATTCAACTATGCAGAAATTTTTACGTATCTGAGCCCTTGTATCCTTTCCAGACCAAACGAGCTGCGCAAGCGAACTCCACCTGCTCACCTTCGGGCATAAACACCAAACGTCTCAGGACAGGACCAATCTCGTCCTCCATCCTGTTTTTTCTTTTAATTGTTATCACCTTACTGACGGTTTTATCCTCTCCGCTTTTTGGTAAAGATCAAAAGACATCGGTTGATACCAAAGAAAAAATAGCGACTTCCAGAGGTACTATAAACCTGCTCCAGCAAGGGATTAGCCAACAGGAGAACAAAATTGCCGAAAGCCAGGATACTGAACGTCATATCCTGGCCGAGCTCGAAGTTCTCGACAAAAAACTTGGCACCCAGCAGGAAAAACTCAAGGCATTAGAATTAAAAATCAAAAAGCAACAAGCTCAAATTGATCGAGAAGAAAATGCCCTCAAAAAGATTCGGTCAGAAAAAAACATTGTGGAAAAGCACCTGCAAAAAAGAATTACCGCATATTACACCATGGGGCACATTGGTCTTCTCAATGTGACATTTTCCACCAAATCCCTGCCGGAGCTACTCTCTTTCCATGATGCATTTGATGTGCTGATCAAATATGACCAGGATGTTATCAAAGTCTACCGGGAGACCATTGAAGAACTCGTCCGGGTGACAACCGCTCTTGACCTGGAAAAATCTGTTTTAAAAGACTTTTTTGATCAAGCCCTTGCCGAAAAAGAAGCACTTCAAGCAACAATGGCCGAAAAAAAAACCCTCCTTAGCCACGTTCGCACCCAGGAAAAACTTCACGAACAGGCGATTGCCGAAATGCAGCAGGCAGCGGATAATCTTGCCAAGTCAATCGTAGCAATGAAAAACAAAGAAAAGGTGTACGAACAGGAATTTCAAGCGGACAAGGGTAACCTTCCGCCACCGGTCGACGGCGTTCTTATCACCCTCTTTAATCAAGAAAAAACCAATAAACTAGGTATATCAAGAAAATCTGCCGGTATTGAACTAAAGGCCCCTGATGGCACAAAAATAGTCGCTGTCAGCGACGGTGAGGTGATTTATGCTGGTTATTTGCGCGGCTATGGAAACACAGTTATAATACATCATGGCTTTCAATATTATACTGTGACCTCAAGAATTGAAAAAATCTTGGTTGAGAAAGGTCAAAAAGTTCAACAAGAAGATATTATCGGTATCATGGGTGACACCGCCACCCTTTTCGAAGAAGGGCTCTATTTTGAAATTCGGCACGGTCGTGAATCTCTAGACCCCCTGTTATGGCTTAATCCTAATCGACTGTCAAATCTTCATGAACGTGTGATCGACCAAACAGGTCTTGATCAGATAGTTCACTAACACTTTTACAAGCTGAGGAACTGTATGTTTTCTTCCACCCGCCTCTTTAACAATTTAGTATATCCGCTGCTTCTGCTCCTTGTTTTTGGGTTTACAGCACCGGTTTTTGCCGAAAGCCCTCAAGAGGAAAAAACGGCAACATATAAACAATTGGAAATTTTCTCTAATGTCCTCAGCATTCTCCAGGAAAACTATGTTGAAGAGATCGACACCAAAGAAGTTTTAAACGGGGCAATCCGTGGTCTCCTCTTCTCGCTTGACCCACACTCCTCTTACATGCCTCCAGAGAGTTTTAAAGATCTGCAGGAAGAGACACAGGGATCCTTTTCCGGCATCGGCATCGAAGTGACAATCAAAAACGATCTCCTGACTGTTGTCAGTCCGATTGCAGATACTCCGGCAGATCTGGCGGGTTTGAAAGCGAATGACACTATTATCGAAATTGACGGTGTTGACACAAAAAACATGGGTCCCCTTGAAGCGATCAAGAAACTTCGCGGCCCCGCAGGAAGCTCAGTTACCATCTCAATACACAGAGAAGGTTGGGATGAACTCAAGGTAATTACGCTCAAAAGAGAGGTTATCCCGGTCCAGTCCGTCACGGCTGAGTTTATTTCTCCCGGTTTTGTCTATGCGAGAATTACCAACTTTCAAAGCCACACTACCAGCGATTTCAAAACGAAAATTGCTCAATTGAAAAAGTTACATCAGATTGACGGTCTTATTCTCGATCTCCGCAATAATCCCGGCGGCTTGCTCAATCAGGCTATAAGTATTGCCGATATTTTCATCGATCAAGGGATAATCGTCTCGACCAAAGGACGCCGAGAGGATCAGAATAAGGTGTATACCGCCCACAGCAAGGGTGATAAAAAGATGTATCCTCTGGTGGTGCTGGTAAATGAAGGCTCAGCCAGTGCTTCAGAAATTGTTGCCGGCGCCATTCAGGACCATAAGCGGGGCATTATCGTCGGAACCAGAACATTTGGAAAAGGGACGGTTCAGACAATTATACCTCTGCCAGATGGCGCTGGATTGCGAATGACCACGGCGAAATATTACACCCCCAACGACAGGTCTATCCAGGCGCAGGGAATAACACCAGATGTTGAAATTCCTTTTATCGCCTGCCTGGCACCAACAGAACCCCAAGCGGCAAGAAAACAGCTGAAAGAATCAGATCTTGCCAACCACCTTCCAGGACGACGGACAGAACAGGAAATCTCTGCGGATAAAGCAGCGGTGAAACTCGAGGAACGGCTGGAGACGGACAACCAATTGCGTTCCGCCTATAATATTCTAAAAAGTCTCAATCTATTTTCTGAGTTTGACGAAACCACAAACTCACCAAAATAAACGTCAAGAAGAATGGGAATCAAATAAAACTCTTTGGGAAATACAAAGAGTTTTGCATCATCTGCAGTGCCCCCTGGAGTGCACTATAGGATAGCTAAGTCCAGTTCCAAGAGGGGCATGAAATCAATAGCCAAGTTCTTTGAGGAACCGTTCATCCTGCGACCAATTCTTCTTCACCTTTACCCACAATTTCAGAAGTACTTTCTGCCCGATAAGGGCTTCAATATCCTTCCGGGCTGCAATCCCGATGCTTTTAAGTTTTTGGCCACCTTTGCCAATGACAATGCCTTTCTGGGATTGTTTTTCCAGTACAATTGCGGCATGAATTGTCACTAGTTTTTTGGTTTCATCTTCCTTAAAAGATTCGATCTGTACCGCGGTGGAATAAGGAATCTCCTGACCGGTTAGGAGAAAAATCTTTTCTCTGACTATTTCAGCGCACAAAAACCTCTCAGATGCGTCAGTTGGGATATCCTCAGGAAAATACCGGGGCCCCATCGGTAAAAGAGCGAGAATCTCAGAAAACAGGCTATCCAAGCCGTCTCCACCGAGAGCTGAAACCGGAATTACAGCCTTAAATGGGTAAAGTTTGGAATAGGAATCGATGAAAGGCAGGATCTTCTTTCTGTCCATCAAATCAATTTTATTGAGCACCATGATCGCTGGACTCTTAATTCGCTGCATGTACTCAGCTAGCTCCGCAGCTTTTTTCTCCTGCACCTTTTCGGGAAGTGGCAGTGAAACATCAACTAAAAACAATACCACATCAACATCGGTGAGACTCTCCATTGCAACTCTGACCATCTCAACGTTCAATGGCTCACGGGCATCATGGAGACCAGGTGTATCCAGGAAGACCACCTGATGTTCGGTATCATTGACTATTCCGACAATTCGGTTTCTAGTGGTCTGAGGTTTTGCGGTGACAATTGAAATCTTCTGACCGAGAAGATGATTCATCAATGTTGATTTTCCGGCATTCGGAGGTCCTACAATTGCAACCATTCCTGACTTGACCGGCTTCTCGAAAAGATCCATAGCGTTTTAGATAGATAATATTAAATTCATAAAAATGATAATAAGTGTAGGCAAAATAGCATACTACACTATACTGTGACACGTTTAATAATAGACAAATTAATAAGTTTCAAACTATAATGCGCTATGAATTTATTGCTTACACTATTTGCGGTATTTCGAAAATGAATTACAACGAGTAAATTTATCAGCGATTGACCAGCTAGTGATTAGATGATTGTGACCGGAAAACTGATAGAATACCTTGATAACGGGAAGTTCATTTGTGCGTTGGTGACCGAAAACCAAGCAAAAAGGTTGCGTCTTATCAACCAAAATGGCCGGGAACTCAACCTGCCTGAATCACGTGTTGTTCATTGCTCAACAGAAACCTATCCGACCCAGCTTTCAAGAGAATCTGTCACCAAACACCTTCAGGAAACCAATGAAAAACGCGGCTCCTTGATGGAGCATATAAATCTCGAAGAAATATGGGAACTTACCTCCGAAGACGGGGCGAATTCCTTCAGCCCGACTTTTCTGGTTGAACTCATCTTTGGATCAGAAGCGACCGACGATACGGTTTCATCTTTCCTTCGTTGTGTTTTTGAAGACAAGTTGTTTTTTAAATATAAAGAAGGACGCATCCTTGTCAACAGTCCTGAAAAAGTTGAGCAGTTACAAATTCAGCAGCAAAAAGAGGCAAAACGTGCCGAACTCGTTCGGGAAGGTGCCAGGGCTGTCGAGCGAATTATGGGGTCAAAATCTTCTGTCGGCGAGTTGGATTCCATCCAGCTGGAACTCCTGAATATTATCCGCGACTTCTACCTTTTTGGTACCGATGCAGCCGACTCCGAGACTGCCCAAAAAATACTCAACTCAGCAGGACTCCGTAAGGTACACGATCCCTATCATCTACTCGTTAAAGCGGGTTTTTGGGGGGCAAACGAGAATATCCCGCTTCTTCGCGCCGACCTCCCCGTTAATTTTACTCTTGCTGCCCGGCAACAGGCGGAACTTATTCTCCAACGCAGCCAGGACGAGCTGTTTAATGACGCAGGCAGGACCGATCTTACCCATCTCTCACCATTAACCATCGACGGCCCCACTACCCTCGACTTTGACGACGCGCTCACTATTGAAGAGCAAGATGGTAACTATCTTGTCGGAATACACATCTCTGACGTTGCTCACTATGTTCGTCCCGGAGATCAGCTCTTTGCCGAAGCTATGCGCCGAGGTACATCTATTTATTTCCCGGAAGGACAGGTGCCTATGCTCCCGCGCCATCTTTCCCAAGGGATCTGTAGCCTTATTCAAGATGAGACCAGGGCGACAATCAGTTTTATGATTCTCCTTTCAGCTGATGCTGAAGTTTTGAGAGTCAGGATTACCCCCTCCATTATCCGGGTAAAAAGGCGTCTCACCTACGACGAGGTGGACAAGATGCTCGGGTCAGACCGGGAGATTAAAATTCTTGATATGTTACGAAAGAAGCTGCGGGCCAGGCGTCTCGCCAACGGAGCTCTGCTTCTCCCCTTCCCGGACGTAAATGTATTCATTGACCATCACGGTAAGGTCCACGTCAGTCTTGCCAAAAGTGATACTGCAGCCAGGACTATCATTTCAGAGATGATGATTCTCGCCAACAGTGAAGCGGCAAAATACGTTGCCGACCGCATGGTTCCTGGAATTTACCGATCACAACCACCACTGAAAAAAAGGATTGTTCATGGTGAAGATGATGACCTTTTCCAGAATACCCTGCAGCGAAAAAACATGTCCCGGGGTGAACTGTCAACTACAGCCAAACCCCATAGCGGACTGGGGGTAACGCATTATACAACGGTCACCTCACCAATCCGGCGGTTACTTGATCTCGTCATGCAGCATCAATTAAACAGTATTATCAGAAGGCAGGAACCTTGTTTTACTGAAGAGATGTGTAAGGATTTCACCTCTGTTCTCAGCCGAACATTGACCACCGCCAATAATGTACGTCACCAGAGGCAAAGATATTGGTTGCTCAAATTTCTTGCTGACCGGCAGGGGCAATATCTTGACGCGCTTGTCATTCAAGCAGGTCCTAAGAGGGTCAATTTGATACTTTTAGATATCCTCATGGATATTGATCTGCCAACACCAAGCAGCACACCAATCAAACCCAATACGGTAGTGAAGATTTGTGTCGTCAAAGCCGAACCACTCGAGAATATAGTTCGCTTTGACTGGTAATTATTTCTTCTGGGAATCTCTTTTTTTGTCAGTCTTTATCTTTATTTCGTTACCCTGCGAAAAACCTTTGGTTTCTTTGTTGCATTCAATAACCATTTGCGAGCCATCAACCTTTACAACGGTGCATTTGCCACTGGCAGCCACGGCACCTTTGACGCCGGTTATACTCAACATCATGACGAAGAAAAACATCAACAGTATTTGCAATTTTTTCATATTAGCCTCTCATAAATCATAACTTGTTGCCTTTTGAATTATTAAAGTACAACATCTTGCACAGAAGAACTAGTCGACATAGGGGCACGTCGAGTAGTGTCGATCAATATCCTGACCTGCATAGAGCTCTATACATAGAATTTGTCCTTTGAGGCAACGGTGGAAATTGGTATAACCAGATGAAGCAAGTCCGCACCTCTCAACAACTACAAAGACAATAGATGATGGATAATTCATTTTCCGGCCCCATGAGCATGGTCAAAATTGATGGATCAAAAATCAAACAACTCCGTGAACAACAGGGCCTCACACAATTATATCTGGCTACAGCGGTGGAGGTAACCACCGATACAATTTCAAGATGGGAAAATCGCCGATATCCCAGCATTAAAAAAGATAACGGCTTGAAACTCGCCGAGGCACTCAATGTTCAGTTAGAAGATATTCTCGAAGATATCTCTGAAGAAGCTACAAAAGAACAAGATTCAGACAACACACAGCCACTGCCCCCCTCGAATGAACCAAATTCACTGGATACCACTACCGCAAAGCTTAGTCGTAATTGGCCGCTGCTGATACTGTCCGGACTACTCCTGATCCTTGGCATAGCCTTTTTCTGGTATTTTTTTAACTTACACGCCGCTCGTCCGTTTGCTGCAGAACGTATCATGCCGGCTCACTGCATTGCCAACCAACCCTTTCCTGTGATCATTAAGGTTACCGGGGCTACGGATACCACCACAGCCGTGATTATCAAAGAATCCATTCCCAAAAACGCAACTATACTTGACACCTCACCAAAAGTAAGCAGCGGTGGTCTAAAAAATATGCAGATAAAATGGCTCAATAAAATCGAAGGCCAGGCCATTTTTGCCTATATGGCACGTGTGTCCGGCAACAATACTGAAAAGATAACCTTTAGTGGTACGGCGGCTATAAGTGGCAGGGCCGAATCAGCCATTACCGGTAAAAAAACAATTACGATAGGCCTGCATCATTGGGCGGATACTAACGAGGATAATGTTATCAGTGATGCTGAAATCCTCTCCGTCTATGATCGATACAGTGAACTCACTGATATTGACCTCGATATTGACCTTATCGAAGAGATTTGGATGGGATCGGAATACCGATGGGATAGTGCTACAGCCACCTTTAAAATCATTGATTAGTCTTGAGCCAGAAGACCAAAACTATAGTTATAGATTTGGAGAATTCCCTATGACAAAACAGCCACACTTTCCCCACCTGCATCTGCCTATTTATGTCTCTGTTTTCTTTTTTGTCCTTGTACTTGCTTTATGTCAAAGTTTGACAGACGCATTTGCGGCAAATCAAGTTTCAGGTCGATACCTTTCCGCAAGTGGAACAAACATTGTGCTTAGTTTATCCATACAAACACCATCGCCAACTAATTTTATAGTTGAACAGTATCTTTCACCCGGTAATATCATAATCGGAACTTCTCCAACGGCAAAAAAGATTAACACAGCCAAATCCAATGCGAAATGGATCTTTAGAAATTCTCAGAATGGCAACATATCCCTCTCGATTCGACTGCAAGAACCACTAAAAGGCAGTGCCAGTGCCGTGATTCGATATAGCGATCCCAAGAGTGGAGCATTCACTGAACTCCGAATTTTACCATAATTTTCCAGGAAACAGGGTTCAGACAAGAATCGGATAGACATTTTCTGGGATATTTTCTTCGTAACCGCATTCCTTACCATGAAAAAACCAATGCCCAGTTACGGACTATACCGAGATGTCGCATACGGATTGCCAAATCGGCTTTACATGTAATGGGACCAAGTGTATATATAAGCAGACAATGAGACTAATAACCATCCGAAATATTACGATTCTTTCCTTTGCTCTCTTAATTATCTGGCTCGTTTTACAGACACTCTACAGTAATGATGAGATTGAGCTGACGACGACCAATATTCCAATCTCTGCGAACGTCGACCTGACCTTGCAAAAGATAAAATATACGAGGACCGATGCAGGAAAATCACAATGGACTCTGATCTCAAAATCTGCGGATCACTTAGAAGATGGCACCATCCTAGTTAAAAATGTGCAGATTGTCTTTTTTGATCAGAATAAAGGTGACATAAAACTCACCGCAGACCGTGGAAAACTGATGGCAAACAATGGTACAGTGTCGGTCAGTTCCAATGTTGTAGTCAATTATCCTTCAGGACAAACATTACAAACTGATTTCCTCGAACATAAAGAAAACAGCAATATTTTACAAACCGATGAGGTGGTACATATATTTACTGATGACTATACCGTGACCGGCAGGGGGATGAAGGTAGATATTGTAAAGAGAACCCTGATTTTGCTACACGATGTCAAGGCCCAATTTGGCGGTTTCAGCAACCATGCAACCTCCTTATCTCCACGATAAATTCTGTAAAAAGATGTTGTTCGTGGTAATTTATTATTTAAGTGAAAACAGCGAGTAATGAATGACCAGAAAACTTTCAGCTCATAGATTGGAAAAGTCCTATAAAGGACGAACTGTTGTTCGTGGGATTAATATTGAGGTTAACTCCGGTCAGGTTATTGGTCTGCTGGGGCCAAATGGCGCAGGGAAGACCACAACCTTCTATATGGTTGTCGGCCTGGTTCAGCCCGACAAAGGGAAGGTATTTCTTGATGATCGTGATCTGACCGGCTTACCGCTTTACACCAGGGCCAAGGCCGGGATCTCTTATCTGCCTCAGGAAAAGTCAATTTTCCACGGGCTGTCTGTTCAAGACAATATCATGGCCATTCTGGAGACCCTAGATATCAACCGACTTGAACGTAAACAACGCCTGGAACAGTTATTGACCGATTTTCGTCTAACCCACGTGGCCAAGAGCATGAGCATAACGCTTTCAGGAGGTGAACAGAAACGTCTGGAATTTGCCAGAGCAATGGTCATAGAGCCAGAATTTATCTTGATGGACGAACCTTTTGCAGGAGTTGACCCAATTGCTGTCCTCAATATACAGAACATTATTGGCCAGTTAAAGAATAGAGGGATCGGTGTACTAATCTCTGACCATAATGTCCGAGAAACACTGGGGGTCTGCGATTTCGCTTATATCGTCAATCACGGAGAAATACTGGAATATGGAGAACCGACTACAATTGCCGCCAGCCCAAGAGCCAAGGAAATTTATCTTGGAGAAAAATTTTCATTATGATATCCGGTCAGGCGATGATGTGATGCCAACAGAAACAGCCTATGCCTGCGACTCAGTCATAACCACCTGCTGACCTTGATCCTTAATCAGCTTAGCAGTGCCACCCTCTACTCGATATGCTCTGTCAGAGGCATCGAGCAGGGCTGTCTGATGCGAAATTGCCAGAATAGTCAGTTTGCCTCGTAATCGACTCAGTGTCTGGCATATTTCAACTTCACTAGCCGGATCAAGGGCACTGGTTGCTTCGTCCAAGATGAGTAATGCCGGTTTACGCACCAAGGCTCGAGCAATTGTAATGCGTTGCCGTTGTCCTCCTGATAAGCGATTACCCCGCTCCCCTACAACCGTATTTATCCCATCGGGCATCTCCTGAATGAAACTCAAGGCGCCAGCATCACGTAAAGCATCCTCTACATCATTCTCTGTTAATTCCGCATCACCGAGAGTGACATTCACCAATACAGTGTCATGCAACAGCAGGGTCTCCTGAGGTACATAACCTATCATCTGGCGCCAGGCCTGCAGATCCACAGAAGAAAGCCCCATTTCATCTATTGAAACCTTCCCTTTCTTAGCCAATAAAAGCCCCGTAATCAGATCGACAATGGTGGTCTTTCCTGCTCCAGAAGGACCAATAAGAGACGTAAATGACCCCTTAGGTATTATCAATGATGCCTCCTGCAAAACAGGTTGCTGATGATAGCAGAAGTCCACATTTTCCAGTCGTATAGCATTATTGAAAGTAGGGGTAAAAGTGCCTAAAATGAGTTCTTTTTCCTTTTTAGTTTCTTGAATTGTTGTCAAAAGAGACCAGTACGCACTTTCAACATTGACCAAGGATGTATATTCAGATTGGACTTTTTGCAAGGCCTTCAAAATTTTTACCAGCATAAAGACCATGAGCAACAGGGAGGAGAGTGGAAGCTTCCACCAGACCAATGCAAAATAGAGTACGACAGCAAAATAAATGGTAATAAGGGGTTCCTGAAGGGCTTTCATCCCTTCAGCGCTGAAAACTTTCTCCTGTAAGGCACTATGAAGATGTTTCGTTTCTTTATCCAGCACCAGTACGGCCGATTTTTCTCGAGCCATCGCTCTTAGGGGTTTAATCGATTGCAGCGTATCGTTTAACAAGGTGAGAACTGACTTCAAGAGAAGCGTCTGATTTTTACCAGCCATTTTTGATTTTTTGACAAGACCACGCAGGACAAACAGAATTAATACTCCTGCAACCAAGGTCGCCAAAGTCGCCTTCCATGCTAGCACAAGAGCAATCGATGCATAAACTGCCGTGAAAATAAGAGCAACGATAATGCGAATGACATAGGTATATGCACTGGATGACCGATTAGCCTCCATAGCAAAGGCATTACCAAATCTACCTGCAGGCTGATGAACAAAATATTCCCATCGCGAGGCAAATAAGGCGTGAATAAGGTCAAGACGAAGATCAGTTGCAACCTGAGCAACCATATAGCCGACTCGTTTATTTGCCAGCAGGACAAAGAGAGCCTTTAATACAATACTCAACACAAAAAAGACGAGCAAAACTCCAATTGTCGGAGACAAACCTGCGATATCAAAAAAGCTGGAAACATATCGCTCGAGAGAAGAAGGTGGATGTGTGGCTGCTATTCCGGAGTCACCGGGGCGGTTTAAGGCCAAATTGAGTAGAGGCAGCAGCATCGTAAAGCCAAACCCTTCGGCAAGCCCGGCAAAAAGAACCGCACACAGAGTGACAACACTTTGAGCTGGGTAACGTTTGAAAAAACTGATTATTAAACGCACGACTATCTCTATTTAGCCGCGAACGTCGGCTAAAGATGCGAAAGCATCACCGATTTGTTCAATTTGCTTGGGAGAATGAGCAGCACTCAAACTGCACCGCAGTAGCACTCCACCATCTGGAGTAGCCGGGGGCAAAACCATATTAACATAAATACCACGTTCCAAAAGCCCCTCCCATAAGGCAAAGGCCTGGTCTTTATCTTTAAAACCTATAGCAATAATGGGGCTGGCCTCGGGTCCAACATTGTACCCCAATCCCTTGAGCCGTTGATATAATGTAGCGGCATTATCCCAAAGCTTATGCCGCAACTCGGGCTGAGAACGTAAAATCTGCAGAGCGACACGGGTAGAAGCAATTGCTGAAGAAGCTGACGATGCAGTGAAAACATAAGGTCTGCTTGCATAGCGTATAAGATCCAATTCAGTGTGATTGCTGGAGCAAAATCCACCTATAGCTCCAAGGCTTTTACTGAAAGTACCAATAATAAAATCAACCGAGTCTTCAACATCGGCTTCTTCGGCCAAACCACGGCCGTTTTTCCCCAAAACTCCAAGAGAATGCGCTTCATCAACAACAAGATATGCCCCATACTTGTTTTTCAAGGCAACAATATCAGCCAGCGGAGCCCGATCGCCCATCATGCTGTAAATTCCTTCAACAACAATCAGGACATTGGTGTTTCTCTTCTCTAGTCGCTTTAACCGTTTTTCAAGATCTGCTGGACTATTATGCCGAAAACGTATGACTTCTGCCCCACCCAACCGGCAACCATCATATATACTGGCGTGACAGTCAGCATCCAAAAGGATCACCTCCCCTGGGCCGACCAGGCTTGACAGCATTGCTAGGTTAGCAACATATCCAGTTGAAAAAACAATAGTTTTTTTCCGGTTAAAAAATTCGGACAGCTCATTTTCCAGAGCGACATGGCCGCCAAATGTGCCGTTGGCCATTCTTGAACCGGTGGTACCGGTACCCTCTTTCTCAACGGCTTGGCATGATGCTGCTATACATTCTTTGTTGAAGGTCAGGCCTAAATAGTTATTGGTGCCGACCAAAAGTACCTTCCGCCCCTTCACTACAGCTTCAGTTGCTGAGAGGATATCCTCCATCACAATGTTAAAAAAAGAACTGTGATGCTCTTCCATCTTTTGGCGGACTGCGGCTAATTGTTGAAACTTATCAAAAATAGACACTATGATTCACTTCCTGTAATTTTTACAATTTCCACCGCGAGGTCGTTCACCGTACGAACATCGGGCATAATATTAATAGGTATTGAAATGTCAAAGCTATCCTCTACAGCTTCTAAAATTTCTAATACCTTCATTGAGTCCAGACCCAGGTCATTGACCAAGTCCAAATCAGCACTTGCCGACGGCCCACCTTCTGGCAACATCTGGCTGAGTATATCAAGAATCTTTTGCAATACCTCGTCATGTTCAGACATAGTGCTACATTCCTTTTGTGTGTTAAACTGTGACTGGCGTCGTCAAAAACAAAAAGCCGCACAAACATGCGGCAAATTCGATATCGTACAAAACTCCAAATTGTAGTGGGATGGCTTTAAGAAAGCAACGATTTTTTGATTTAAAAAGAGAATCGTCTATTGTGATGTAGTAAGAAAGGTCTGTCGCAAACCTTTCTCCAATGATATCTTAGGAGCCCAGCCTGTATCGTGGTTGAGCTGCACGTTATCAGCAACCCAGTCTGAATAAGTCAACTCTCTTACCTTGCCGGGAGTCAGCATCGGCTTTCCAGGAGTGATTTTTGCAATAATTTGATTAACTGATGCTATCATGTTGATTAAAAAAACAGGGATGGCAACAGTCCTTATAGCTTTGCCCCGCAATTCCTCAACCACTTTAATAATTTCCTGCCAGGAATAACCGCCTGGGTGACCATCATGCAACTCGTAGAGTCGTTGCGGTTGTTTTCCGCTGTCCAGCCATTCTACCACTGCATCCACCAGATCCCCAACATAGATCAGCGACACACGATTTTTATCTGAACCAATTAATGGCGCTAAACCCCTAAACATCCATTGAAACAGTGGTCGCATCTCCCGATCCCCAGGTCCATAAACCGCACAAGGACGAAAGACCCCCCAAAACATATCACCAGAATAACGGGCCAGAGCCTGTTCGCCCTTTTGCTTACTTGCTGCATAAAACGAAAGCTGAGGTTCTCTGGCGGCAAGCGAGGAAAGCAGCAAAAAACGAGGTGTTACGCTCTGCTCGGCAGCAACCTGGACAAGAAGCTTCACACCTTCGACATTCACCCGGTCAAAATCACTCTGCACTCTCCCTCGCACAGCACCGGCGCAATGGACAACCGCATCGACACCGACAACCAATCGCTGAAGACTTTCCCGGTCTTCAAGGTCACCGGTTATCCATTCTGCTGAGACATCATTTGGCCGCTTATGGTTTGAGCCGGCACGTACCAGTGCCCGAACACGCCAGCCAGCAGTTGTTAACCTTTTGGCTAACATTCCACCAATAAAACCTGTCGCGCCGGTTACAGCTATGGTACGAGTCATAGGAATTTATAGGATATGCTTTAGTCCATACATAGACAGGCGACAAATAATGAATGACAGGCTATGCTGTGATTTCAGCAAGCTGCTTATTATTTGCAATCTGTTGCAGATAAATGTTTTTTGTCGCATGACGTGAAGGCTTGCCCGATGTAGTGCGAGCCAAGGTATTGCGTGGCACCAATTCAATTACACAATCAATGCCTAACTCCTGGCGGATGAGCCGACTTAACCGGTTAACCAAATCGAGCCGTTTTTGTTGATCAACTTCCCGACACTCGACCACCATAATTGCCAATTCTTCGCCTTGGGAATTATTAATAAAAAAGGCCATTGCATCACCGGTTCGCACTTCATCCTGTCGTTCGGCCAGGAATTCGATATCCTGAGGCCAGATGTTACGCCCATTAATGATGATCATATCTTTCGCGCGACCGGTAATAACGATATTGGAACCTATCCGGTAGGCAATATCACCAGTATTGAGCCAGCCATCATCTGAGAGAACTTCGCGTGTGATCTTATGGTTTCCGAAATAGCCAGTCATGATACTGGTACCCCGTAAATACAAGGAACCACATTCTCTTTCACCGAGGATTCGTCCCTTAGAATCCCGAATTTCCGATTCATAACCAGGCATCAAAACACCGCAATTCACAAAAGACGCTGAACGGTTTTTATTGCCATTCAATAAAGGGTTGATCGGTACAGCTTTGCCATGTACCGCGAGTTGATCAGCATCAACGTAATCAACAGGAACCCCCTCCTCAAGTGATCCAAAAGTCACGGCAAGTGAGCATTCCGCCATACCGTAACAGGCAAGAAATGCTTTTGCATTAAAACCACTGGGCGCAAGCCGCTCAGCGAACCGAGCCAAGGTTTGGGGACGAATAATCTCCGCGCCGGCACCAGCTACCCGCCAACTACTCAGGTCATAGGCTTCTGCTCCACCATCTCTTAGACGTCGAGTTACTAAATCATACCCAAAAGGCGGACTGAAAGAGATTGTTCCCTTATTTTCCGAGAGAAGCTTCAGCCACAAGCGGGGACGCATGGCAAAATCCCTGGTGCGGAGATAATCAACTGACATTTGACACGCGAGAGGTACAAGGAGCAAACCCACCAACCCCATATCATGAAAAAATGGCAGCCAGGATACAGCACGATCACCGCTACGGACCTTAACACCATGTTGGGTAATTATTGATAAATTATGCAATACCGCGCTCTGGGTAATCATAACCCCCCGGGGGAAACGCGTGCTACCTGATGTATACTGAAGATAAGCTAATTCACTCTTGCCTTTCGGTTGCAGTGCCAAACCTGATTCCGGAAAATCATCAAAAAACTGAGAATTTCCAAGAAAAGGAATATCCAGATTTGCACCAGCCTCAGTTAAAAAAGGCAAAAAATCATCCGTCGCCATGGCAATCTTTGCCTGACAGTCTGACAATAACCTTTCAAGCTGCTTAATATACTCCTGCCGCCCATTGAGCTGAATAACAGCCGGCAGAGGCACCGGGGTCAGCCCGGCATATTGACATGCGAAGAAGAAACGGACAAAGTCAGGATGAGTATCAGCAATAAGTGCCACTCGCGATCCACGGGGTACCCCCAGGGAGAGTAATTTTTTTGCCAGTATCCGTGCTTCGTTGCGCAGGGTCTTGTATGACAAAACTGCATACAATTTACCACGGCCTGAATAAAAATTATAACCTGTTTCTCCCTGAGCAGCATAATCTAAAGCATCCTGCAGGGTTGCAAAGCTTCCAAGTTGCAATGGTAAACTATGAGAAGTGGGTGTCGCCATCATTTGGAATATATCTCCGGTAAAAACAAACTTGTTTTGTTTATATTAAAAAACTGCTACGAATTAATGTCAGAAGTATAGGAAAAAATATGTTCCGTAAATTAACCAGTGCAGGTTTAATTGACAAATTGTCAAATCCTATTAAATCCTATTGAGTGCCATCTACTCCACAACAACCCAACGATTTATCATGCTGTATTAATATTGTTGTAATTGTAAAGATGTTATTATTATTCAGAAAACAAGACTAAATATTAATTTATGATGCAATTTTCATGCCGCACAAACGGCGTTACGCATTGCAAAAATACCAGCAATAATATTAACGAGATACCAGACTCACTGAACGATAGTGGAATCATGCGATAGTGTCAAAAAGAACACATTTCCTGATGAATCCAGTTTTTTCACACACTTGAATTATCTGTATAAATAATCTGAATGAGGTTATGTACCAGATGATGTGGTAGAATTCCAGTCTAAAAAAGACCAAGGATCTTAAACTATGGCCTTCTTTTCACAACTCAAAAAAGTAATAACTCTCTTAGCACTCCTTATTTGCCTCTCTCAGTCGCTTGACGCACAAGAGCCCGCCCTTTACGTAACACAACCTCGGCGCGTTACTGCCTGGACTGACTTATTGTTTGAAGGGTCCAAATTTCTTGCCAAGATTAAATTGCGCATGCAACTTGACTCAACAAACTGCAAATCGGAGGATTTCCCTCGTGGAGGTCGTACTGAATCTTTTATTTGTTCAGGAGCAGCTGACGACAACATGCTGATGTCTATCAGCTCTTCAGCCGAGGGACCGGGATTATCTGGGAATAAGTATGAAGAAGATATCGTTTTCAACAATAAAACATTTCAGCCATACAGCCGTACTCTTAAAAACAATATTAACGGGAAATGGGTTAAGATTTACTATTGGGAGGAAACAGGTGTGCATAGGCAAAAAATTTTCCCTGCAAATTCTCAGCAAAACCAACAACCCCCAGGAACATGGACGAATCGCAAATTGTCCTTTTATCGCTTTCCTAAAGAAATTGACGAATGCAGTACGATATCAGACCCATTACTTCTTCTCTATATCCTTTCGACCCTCGACTCATATGTGCAACAGAAACCCTTTAAAATATGTGTTTTTGGCAAAGGCCAAGTCCACCAGCTCACCATAAGGCAGGAACAACCTTCAGTGTTGGAAGTTTCCTATACACAATATTCTCACTCTTACGCCCAGAAGAGCGAAGTGAAAGAGCAAAAAACAACTTTTGTTTTTTCTATTGACGTTAAAACCTTTGCACAAGATGACGAAAAAAAAGAACAATTTTCATTCTTTGGGCTAAATGATGACATCCGTATCTACATTGACCCTAAAAAACGTTTCCCATTGAGAATCAGCGGCAAAAACGACATCATCGGAGAACTCACTCTAAACCTCACCGAAGTTACTGAAAATACATCGGCTCTCGAAGCCCGGTAAACGTTAAAAAAAAACGGGATGAGAAACAAAGACCAACAAACAGGCAAACATAACCATCTCAATATATTGAGAGCATTTACACTTTTCGAGAGGCAATCTGTTGCACAAAACGTAAATCCTCTGCAGAATCGACATCTATGGCTGCCTCCGGCCATGGCACGACAACAATACCAGCTCTACAGCCCAAGCGCTGTGATAAGTGCTCCATGGCTGACGATAACGTCAGTCGTCCCGTCAAATATCGTAACACAGTAATCCAGCCTAATATACGTATCACTTTGAACGGTTTTTTTCGTTGTTGCTCTACCTGTCTCCAAAAGGAAGGCACTGTTCTTGACAGCGGAGTTAGAAAAGCAAACAGATTGCATGAGCAATATGCACCATCTTTAAACCGATAGGCAGTTCTTGATGTTTGTGGATATGCATCCATCACCGTTTCCCGCCGAGCTACAGCAGCAACAACATCACATCCAGAACTATATGCCTCGTGACAAAAATACTCTATGATTTCAGGAGTAAGCAGAGCATGATCACTGGTGGTCAGAAGGATGGCATTATTTTCCGGCAATGTTTTCATGGCCGCGTAAGCACTCAAACTCGGCGTGGCCTGATTTTCCATCCAGGAGACCTTGCCAGAGGCAATATATTCGTGCAATTCCGGTTCTTGGTCAATAATAGTCCTGGGAGGTCCACAGAGCAGTGAACTGTCTATTGAAGTAGCTGAAGACAGCGCCTGTAATACCCTGAAAATCATCGGCGTGCCATTAACCGGAGCCATCGATTTACATCGAACACCGGCGGCTGCAGCCACTGGATTACTGGCTTCCCTGTCTGCGGCAAGAACAATTGCCGAAAAATGCTGTCGCGCGTCTACCATATTTTCCACGATTTACAGGTCCTTACTGTAGATACGATAGGTTTTATAAATCCGACCGCCACAATCCTCTATAATCTTCCTCACCCCTATATTGTCTTCAAGTACCCAGGAAAGTTCTATTTTCTCCATTCCTTCTTTAACAACTGCTACCTGGGTGTCATTAATTACCCGGTAGGCAAGTGCCGCACCTAAAAGGCTATCATGATATTTGGCAAGAACTCCCATGAGCAGTATCCGCCCAGTTTTTGGAGTTTTCACCTTCAGGCGCCACAACATTTTCAACCACCCCAGAGGAAGCAGCGCTCCGTTTAAGTCCGAAATGACCTCATTGAGGTTGGGTAACAATACGACAAAGGCAGAAGGCACACCATCTATATAGGCGATTCTGACAAACTTATCATTGATTAACAACTTCAAATCTTTAGCTAAATGCTGAAATTCCTTGGCTGTAAAAGGAAGAAAACCCCAATTCTGTGCCCAGGCATCATTGAATATGCTGAAGACAATATCCAGTTCCTCGTCAAACTTGGATTTATTCAGCATACGGGTCGTGATACGGCTTTGGGTTTTCTTAATAATCCTTTTTCTGGATGCCGATGGCTCAGCATCTCCATCTATCAAATAGGCAAGTAAATCTTTTACCTTTTTATAACCACACTGTTCTACACGTTTACCATAATAAGGTCGCGCGTGTCCCATCATCATCGATGGCGGCGTATCAAAACCATCGACCAACAAACCACACTCTTGATTAATAGACAGGTTAAATGGTCCCCAGGCCCTTTTCATCCCCTGACTGCGCATCCAGGATTCCGCAGTACTCAGCAATGCTTGAAATATTTCAACATCATCCTCAGCTTCCAACATACCCCAAAAGCCTGTGTCATCCTGATAGCGTTGCAAGTGGAGCTGGTCGATCTGAGCGCTGATCCGCCCCACGGGCTTGCCGTTGCGGACAGCAAGCCACATACAGCAGGTGGCGTGCTCGAAATAGGGATTTTTAGGGGAGAGGTGCAAGCTCCGTTCAAGTTTTAAGGGTGCGATCCACATTGGGTCATCTTTATACAGAGACCATGGTAGACGAATAAATGTATTGCGATTCTGACGATTCTCAACTTTTATTATTTGCAGCGCACTCTTTGAAGGCTCGATATGTTTTGCCCGTGCTGAATTTCGATTTATTTCATTGTTCATGCTATATTGGTTCACTTTCAAAAGAGAGCAAGAATGATATGCCAGGAAATCACATTGAGTTCCCGAAGGTATGGTTCTCAAGATACTGGCGGAACTTACCACAAGAGCAATATCATTCACAAGCAGTAAACGCTGCGAAGTCAAACCCTTTTTTGGGAAAAAGTGATCACCTGCCGACGCTAAAACACGGTGTATTCTTTACAAGATAGATATTCGCCGACATCCAAAAATGGCCAGACCAGGAAAGAGAGCAGAAAGTGCTGGCTTCCTTGAGGCAGATTTGATACTACTGCCGACGAAATTACCTTTACCATAATATATCTGACGTACCTTTAAAAATTATAAACAGCCTGCCGTCTGCGAACAGGTCTATTTAACATAACAAGGATTAACAAGTATGAAGGCTATTCTTTTAAGTGCCGGACAGGGCAAACGATTACTACCGTTCACCGCCAAACGCCCCAAATGTCTTTTGGAGGTTCAGGGGAAAACACTTCTTGAATGGCAGATTCAGGAATTATCTAAATGTGGTATCAATGCGATAACAGTTGTCACAGGATACGGTTACGAAGACGTTGACACTGTTCTCCTGCAAAATGACGAACTGCGACATATAGAGACCTTTTATAATCCCGATTTTGCGACATCGGATAACCTGGTAAGTTGCTGGAAGGTCCGGGAACAGATGAATGAGGATTTTATACTCTTAAACGGGGATACTCTATTTGAAGCAGCAGTTCTCAAAAAACTCTTGACCTCCCACTGCACCCCCATAACCGTTACCATTAATCATAAAGACAAGTATGATGCCGATGACATGAAAGTCAGCCTCACAGAAACCAAACTTATCAGAATTGGCAAAG
Organism: uncultured Desulforhopalus sp.; assembly: GCA_963677465.1. Taxonomy (GTDB): domain Bacteria; phylum Desulfobacterota; class Desulfobulbia; order Desulfobulbales; family Desulfocapsaceae; genus Desulforhopalus_A. The sequence goes on from OY781976.1 coordinate 2,723,906, forward strand.
ACCTCCCGCCAAGCGAAACCCATGGAGAATCCATTGGCATGATACTCTTCCGCGGTGATGGACCGACCATATTTCGCAAAGCGCTGGAACAAGCCCTCACGGAACCACAGGCCGCCCACCGTTGGTATCTTTCTGTTATTGATACAATAGCCAGACAGAAAGAGGTATTGACATGTTCGATCAAAGGATTGCATTGGTGCGAAGTTGACTGCCCGGCAGATCTGCAAGCGGCTGACAAGATAACCAGGTTTTTAAAAGGAAATATTTCTGACAACGCTACAAAAAACAGTTATAGCCCAAAAGCAGCAGTATAATTTGCTCTAGGAGTTTATCCGAGAATAGGCATTTTGTTCAAAATCGAGACATTTTTATAAAAATAAGCGGAGCTATATAATTAATATTGCAAGCATTATGTTTATAAAAATAACGAAAAGTTTGGGCAAAAGGGCATTCTCAGACAGACTCCTGGGCAGCTTCTTTTGGCGATTTCATATATGACAAACCGACATTTTTGATCCATTCAGAACCCAGATAAAAAGTGATCATTGATCGTTATATAATTCGTGAGATAGTTAAGCCTACCGTGACACTATGTGCAGCACTGGTATGCATCTTCGGCTGTTATATGGCCACACGTTACGGGGAGGACGCAATTAATGGCCTTTTGCCGGGATCTTCAGTCACCCAGTTGATTTTACTCCGTATCGTCATCTCCTTTGAAGTGTTGCTACCGACAACCCTTTTCTTTTCAATTGTGATCGCCCTAGGCCGTCTTTACAGAAACTCAGAGATGGTTGCTATGTTTGCCTGCGGCATTAGCATGGCAAGGGTGATCAGGTCTGTTTTTATTGTGTCAATTATCGGCGCTTTAATCGTGGCATGTTTATCATTTTTTATCCGCCCATGGGCCTGGAACCAGTTTTTTCGAATAAAAACAGAAGCAGAATCTACTTTTGACCTGACAAGGATGAAAGGAGGTAATTTTTACAAGACCGGTGAAAGAGTCATCTTCGCGAATGAAGTTGACCAGCAGCAGAATCAAGCAAGTCATGTCTTCATTCAAACGCAAAAAGCTGATTCCCTGCAGATTATCTTCGCCGATCAGGTAAGGCAATACAAAGATAAAAAGACAAACGCGCCAGTACTGGAATTTCAGAATGGGCACCTGTATGAATTTTCAAGTTCCAGTGAACAGAATCTAATTCTTGATTTTGAGAACGCGGCAATGCCTCTACAACCAAATAATACTATCGAGAGAAAATACAGGATAAAAGCCCTTGCCACAAAAGCACTCCTGCACTCAAAAAATCTCGAAGAAATCGCTGAACTTCAGTGGCGGCTCACCGCACCATTATCAATCATTCTTTTAGCCCTTCTCGCCATCCCTTTAAGTCGTTCGTCCCCACGTCAAGGTAAGTATATTAACATACCGATTGCATTAGTGATTTTTGCTGTTTATTATAATTTTTGCGTTTTAGCTAAGAAATGGGTAGAAAAAGGTGTTATTGATATTATTCCTGGAATATGGTGGGCCCAGTTGTTGCTGGGGGCGCTTGTTGTCATTCTTTTGTGGCAGCCATCCATTTTGTCATACTGGCGTAAACGCTAATATTCACGATGCGCATACTCGACATCTATATCGGTAAAAGCTTTCTCTACTATGTTACCCTCATTTGCCTCATTCTGGCGGTGTTGTTCAGCTTATTTGAACTGATCTCACAGTTGGGTGATGTTGGCAAGGGTAGCTATCAATTAAAGGATGCCTTTGCATTTGTAGCCCTGACGCTTCCAAAGCGTTTGCTCGACCTCATGCCCATAAGCACGTTAATCGGCGGAATCCTGGCTCTTGGGATGATGGCCGATCGTGGCGAACTTGTCGCCATGGAGGCTTCGGGGATATCAATTTTGCGAATATGTATTGCGGCACTCGTAACCGGCATGATTTTGATCTTACTGTCTGCCATTCTGGCTGAAACGGTTGTTCCTGGTATGGAACGAAAGGCACGCGATACCCGTGCACGAGTCATATCCGATACCAGCATTTCCTTAACTCGTGAGGGTTTCTGGGCTCGTATGGGTAATTCGTATATTCATGTTGACAAGGTGTTGCGTCATGGCGAGGCTGCCAGTATAAATATTTTCGCATTTGATACTACAGGCCGCCTGCAGACCTTCACCCATGCAAAGAAGGCCCACCTTCAGGGAGATAGACAATGGATTTTACACGACGTTATTCAAAAAAATATTACTGAGAACAGTATCACAACGAAACAAACTGAAACATTAAACCTCGACTCCTTTTTGAATGCAGACCAGGTTAGAGTTTTGGAACTTCCGCCCTACAGTATATCGACCCCTGACCTTATTCACTACATTGAAGCCCTGCAACAAAGTGGCCAAAATGCTGACCAGTATTCCATAGCCCTGTGGCGAAAAATCACTCTTCCCTTAACGACCATGGCCATGGTTTTGCTTTCATTGAGCTTTGTCTTTGGCTCGACACGCAATATAAGTGCAAGCAGGCGCATAGCCTCTGGAGCATTAGTCGGTATTGTGCTCCACTTAACCGATCAGATGCTAATGCAGTGGGGCTTAATGCTGAATCTCTACCCCTGGTTCACAGCCATGATGCCAGTGTTGCTTGTTTCCGGCATCGCTTTTATTAAATTGCGCAAGACTTGCTGATGTGAAATATTTTCACAGATTCAGCTCTACTTCCTCTGAGCGAAAAGAAAGGTCCCATTCACTGCCGCTAACAAAACACCATGTCTCCAATGAAAAGACCCTTTCCTGCACATGGACACTCCAGCCTTTGGCCGTAGATGTGATCGTATAAAGATAGTAACAAGACTGCGCTGCATCCAGATTACTTAGGGATGATGCCGATGGCGCTCCTATAAGCGGAATTATTCCTGATAAACTGTCAAGAGTCGTATTTACTTTTTTATGACTGTGACCAAAAAGAACCAGCTCCGCACCGTATTTTTCCAGTAAATTACGTAATGAGGCACCATCCGTTAATCTCTTTCGCCAACTGACAATGTTATTAACAGGAGGGTGATGGATCAGTACAATACGAAAAAGGGGTTGCTGTGAAAGTAGTTTTAAGATCGTTTCCAGTTTCTCTAACTGCTCGACGCCTATGGTTCCTATGGCAAGGTGCGGACTGCTTTGATGGGCAGTGTTTATACCAATCAAGGCAATTCGGTCACGTATCCGTAAGCTCGGGAACATCTCACCCGGATAAGTTATGCCACCGGCCTGAAGCTGCGTATCGGCAACCATATATTCCAACCAGTGCGTAAAAGTTTCGTGCCAATCCGTCTTTATGTACATGTCATGATTGCCTGGAACGATGGTCACCTTATTCCCAGGCCCGAGGCTCTGTAACCATTCTTTAGCCATCACGAACTCAACTGGTAATCCCAGTTGCGTCAGATCACCAGTAACAACAATATGGTCCGGTTTTCTCTTTTGTAAATCCTCAGCCAAAATAGCTAGCAGATCAGAATCATACTCAGCCTGTCGCTTCAACTTCCAGCGCAAGTAGCCAAGCAACCTTTTGGTGAGAAAATCGCCAGGCTGAATATGATCAACACTGGCAAAATGGGGGTCGGATATATGGGCGAGGACAAAATGTTTTCCGGTAGCGTCGTTTTTAGTCATTTTGTCACTGGCACTCTCAAATTTGAACTAAACAACAAAAAAGCTTGAGGCAGGTGGTTTAAAATCACGAACAGAATGTCCAGCGACACTGACATTAGCAGATTTTGATTCATTCGATATCAAAACAATATTATGGGTCTTTTCGAGATGATGAGCCAGATGCCCCTGATTTTTCTTTCTACCTTAGAATTACTCGAATCATCACCAATCACACCGCCACCATTTCACCTACCGACAATGTGTCGATATTTACGATTAGATTTATCTTGTGCTTTGCGGTTCAATCTTCCCGGCAGTTGTTTCCTTAACGCTCTAACAGTATCATTTAACAAACTCCTCTTTTTCTCTTTGCCAATTGTCGTATAACTTGTGTCGAGGAAATCAATTTGTGAAGTTTTAAAATACAACGAGAGGATATCAGACACTTTAGTCAGTTGTTGATTGTGGGGAGAGCGGTCTCTATTGTGGCTATAAAGACACCGGCAACCATTTTCTTTAAGTTTTGATGCATATCCAGACACTTGCTCAGTGGTCATCTCCTGAAACGAAACTGTATTGATGGCAACATCAATATTTGGCAACTCAAGATCGGCGAATTTGTAATGCGGCAGAAAAATAAAGTCATAATCATACCATTTATCAAGTAATTGTTCATCGGCTATATCACCATAAATCAGGGTATTGCTGTCAGGAAATAGCGATGATAGATAGACAGCTGAAAACAGCATCGTTTGGGGTAAATCTACACACACATATGTAACATTTGGGAAATGCTTTTTTATCTGATAACCAAAGCCACCCCAACCAGAACCGATCTCGACGACAAAGTTCCTTTTTCCATCATTTTTTTCCAATAGAGGTAATACACCCCCAATATCCATGGCAATCAACTGCTCATAAAATTTCAGAGTATCTAAATTATACAACTCTCCATCTATCTCATGACCAAATCCACCAAGATTTCGATTTTCTGGAATGCAAAGGTTTCTTCCATCGAGGTTTTTTAATAAATTTAACTTTTCAATATACGGTTGCTTCTTGTGAGAATGATGGCTCCTGTAATCATAGGATTTCAATCCAGTAATATGATAGCAATGCTCTCTTAAACTCTCAATAATGAGAGGTGAAGCGTCTAGCATATACTCAAAACCTTGTAATTCTTCTTTCCAGTAATCACTGGTGCTGCTCCCTTTCACTGATGATTCTTCAATCATTTTGATTACACTTTCGCGCACTCGATGATAATTTTGGTATTCTTTTGTATTACGGGAACGTTGTATCCTATCTTCTATTGAATGAGATAAAGTCATTTATTTATACTTGTTATCGAAGAATTTCTTAAGGGGAAGACAAGACTATGCAAACCAGAAAATAAAATTTTCATGTAGGCCCGGTCTTTAAATGATCGCAACCATGGCGCTAGGTACTGTTGCAAATTAGCCTATGATTACTGGCAAAGCAACTATTTTAGCCTTTATCCACCTAACTCTCTGTGCCCACAGTCAGCTAAGAAGACACCACCATAGAAAGGCGACGGGCAAAGTAGATCGATGCCCAATAATATATTAAAAATTAATTCTAAAACTGCCGGTAACAACGCCGATCGGAATTATCCCTATATCAAACCCGAATCTGTACCATGTAAAACCCATAGTACCAGTTGCGTATGCACTCACTTTGTCAACATTAGGCAGGCTATCACCGTACCCATAAAGAAGGCCAAATGCATAACCAATATCAAGACTGGTGTTCTCAGATAGTTGTCGAGAATAAACTTTTCTCGAAGAACCGAAAAACCAGGATCTGTCATCATGGCTGTTAATGAACGTGCCTGCGCTTAAGCCGTAATACTGAATGCCTAACAGTTCATTTTGTTCATTACTGTCGCCACTCCCAAAATATTCACCGGTTCCTCTGAGATGAATACACCACATTCCCAATAAGAGAGCATCATTTGCCTTTTCACCCCAAATCGTTTGCCATATTGTTGAATCTGTTTCTTCAGTTTTTTCGATTGGTTCAAGTGATGTTGAGGCCATTGGCAAAGAAGGCGTATTATCCTGACAAAAAGACACTTTCACCAAACAAAAAATTGAGAATATGCAGAGAATAAATACAACTTTTCCATATTCAAATATTCTTTTTCCGCATAACATAAAATAGTTCCTTTGAATTCAACAAATTAGTTTAACACACTCAAAAAAGTGCTTATTGCAGACGATTTGTGTCCCATTTATCAAAAAACCTCTTCAGCAGGACGTTTCATTGCAAAAACTCCAATAAAATTGAAGTTTCTCCAAAATACTTGAATACCTCTAAACCCGATAGAATGCAGCTTAGATATGAGTAAATGTTCAGTGGTAAGTTTTGCAAGGTGCCTGAGTTCCTGCTCCTTATCCAAGATCTCTTTCTCACTAAAAGATTTGCGTTTGAAATCGTAGTAGAGTGAATCGACCATATCTTGAACTTTAGCATTCATTGAGAAAATTTTCTCTGCAGTCACAAATGCCCCACCGTCTTCGAGATTATCATAAATTTTCTTCATCAAGGATAATCTGTCACGTTCTGCAAGAAACTGAAATGTGAACAGGGATATTGCAAAAGACATATTAGCCAGAGCATCACTCTGCCTCACATCTTCTATTTTGTAGGTAAGGTTAGATTCATTTTTCCAGTGAGGTTTAAAATCCTCATTTATCTCAATACCAACATAATTTGCAGTAGGTGCTTGGGTGTTTGCATCCTTGATGCGTTTTAGCATCGTTCCTTGGCTGCAACCAATATCAACAACATTGGTTCCATTCTCTACGAAGTATTTTGAAATGCCAACGACATCGTCACGAAGGTCTGCATAACCTCGAATGGACTTGGTGATATGTTCATCGAAATTATTTGCAACCGAGCTGAAACTGAATTTATCGTTGTCTGTCATATCATTACCTACTCTTACTATTCTGCATCTCGCATTAAGCCACGAAAATTTATTTTTACTTAGAAAAAAACTATAAAAATAAAAAAGGTGGTATCCCTTTATACGATCTTGTCAATTTAATTTTAAAAATGTATCAACCGCTATTGGACGGTTAACGAATTCCACCTCGACGATATAAACGCCAGGATAATACGCACATGGCGATAACGGGGTGTCGTTTCAAAAAAGGACTGGCTGTCAAAGAAACACCTGAGTGCCGTTTTATCTTCCATAAAATATAATCCACTCCACCTTCAAATGTCAGAGTACCTTTGATCAGTCTTAAAGCAGAAAGAAGCTTGCCCTGCACAATTCTGACAGCCCAGGTCATGCGGGAGATACCACGAATCGAATGCGGAATTATGACCTCAAAATTTGAAGTTCCCTGATCCTTGATTTCATGAATTTTATAGGGAAAAGAATCGAAGGATTTACGTGTAATATCCTCAAAATAATCCGGATTTGCGTCAAATAGCCGGACCTGCTCCTTGGCTTTCTCCGGTCGGAATTCCGACCGATAGGTCAATTCCAGTCCTTTGCTCCATAAATCACGGATGGTAAATTCTTTAGGAACGCGTGGCACTACCCGGATTAAGAAGGTGGCGATGGCTTGAGCACAGGACTCACTCACCTGTGCTGCCACTTTTTCATTACGCACATAGACGAGCGCAGTCGGTTGACAAAAACGTGCCCACAGATAGGAATGAAACCACTGAGGAGAAGTACCTTTTTGTAAATCACTCAAAGTGAGTATCGCATATTTGGATCTGATCGTATGTTTTCCATGAGGAACTTCCAAATAAAAAACATTGGGTGGCAGTATTTTATTTAAGGCAGACTGCAAGTTCGTTCGATTAACAGAATCGTAATTGTTGACCAAAACGTATAAATCGAAAAGGCCTTCAAGATCTTCCTTTTTATGGAGGCAAGACCCGTAGAATAATATAGCTTGAACAGCCTCACCATAGACTGCAAGAATTTGCTTCACCAAAAGACTGACTGTTAGCGACGGCTGCCTGGCACAATTCTGCCGTACTGTTTCAATAAGTTCTGGTGGAATGTTCATAATCATAACTGCAAAAAAGTAACCTTGCCACCATATTGCAATAAGGTCGGCTGCTGATTGGAGTCCGGTGTGTAAATCTCTCCATCCAGCGCCATGCTGTCGGAAGTATAAAGTTCTATCTCATCGACATTGTGGGAATAATAACCGTTCGCCGGTGTCGCTTTTCTGGCCATGCGCCCTCTGACTAAAAAAGGTAGGACTCGCAACAAGTATTTGGCTTTTGCCTTGACGGCGGTAAACCGCAACTGACCATTTTCCTTACCCCAGAATGGGCGAATACCAAAAAAGAGTCGATCTAATGTACTGACAAAAAAAAGGATAAATTTCTCTTTTTCCAGCGCTTTTTTGTCTAAACTTACCTGCAAAAGTGTGGGAGCCGCAATTTGTTTATGGTGACCGATTAAGGCCCATAAAAACCGAACCAGAGTCATACATATCCCCGGTAAACCGTGCAGTCGGTTATTATGTAGATTGCTTTGATAATATTGAACGCCCTGACTGATGCAGGCAGCTCCGAAAAACATACCGTATTTTACCTCGTGCCCCGGAACTGACAAACGAAGAACCGATCTTTGCTCGCAGGTAACATTAGTATTGCTGGTCTGCACCCATTCAATTATGCGACTCATCGCCCTGACCTGATTTCCTAAGATACCAACATCACCGGCGATCATGTTGGTTGTACCACCCTCCAGCACTATGAGTTGTGGTTGAATTGTAAAGGGGTGATGGTGGAAAAGAACCGTCAGAACCGCCTGAATAGTGCCATCCCCGCCACTTATAACCAAAATATTTACCTTTCGCCGAGCAAAATCTATCAAAGAATCATACACGTCCTGAGGGGTTTGAACCATTTGCAGCAAAACATCCGGATGTTCACCAATTGCTTGCAATCTGGTGGCCGATCCTTGCCTATTTTTACCACTCAATGGGTTGATAAGCACTCCAACAACACGCGGCATGCTATCCGATTCCAAGCTGCTTGTTACCATAATTTTTCATCGAAGCGAAAGGGCGTTTCTTGACTTATTTACTAGTCTTTTTAGTAAACCAGCGCGCAGCACGAGTTTTATCATACCTGGGTTGATCAGCATCTGACAACCATGACCGGATTCGGCCTTGTTTAATACGTACGTGTCCAGCTAACAGTAATCGTCCAACGAGGAAGACACTGGTTGCCACTGTCCAGAAAGTAACAGCCAGAAGCCCAAGCTCCGGACGTCCAATAAAAAAACTCACGGTCAGAACAATCATATTTGGATTGCGCCTGGCGGTTATCAACCTGAAATATGAATCAACCGGCCGCCAGCAAAAGATACCGAACTTGCCGCTGAGGATCCATTGAAATGCTCCTTCGACTAAGCGACCAGCCACATAACCTGCTATTATCAGGTAAAAAAGAATACTCAATGAAAAACCAAGATTGGATAGCTGACTTGCGGTTAAGCCAAGCCCCCACAGCATATACCAGATGGGAGGGTGGACAAGGTCAATAATGTGATCAAAATAATGGCCGAATTTACTTGACGTGACAGTAACGCGGGCCAGTTTGCCATCTACTGTATCAAGAAAAGTCATCAACCACCCCGCCAGCAGCCCCAAGCCATATTGGCCGTAGGTAAAAAATAGTCCGGCTAAGATAACCAGGAAGAATCCGACCAACGTTACATGATTGGGCTTGATCTGCAGTCGCACGCACTGACCGACAACCCAACGAGCAGGATGGGGCCAAGCCCATTTGGTTACGAGATCAGTTATTCCTTTGTAAGACCAGTCGAAAAGCCGTCGTTCCAGGTCCTGTTTCTTCGACTCTGTGATCGGCAATACAAATGGCGGTTCGAACTTAAGTAACTCTGCCTGAAAAGAGACTGCTATGGAGGTCGGTGTCTCTATAGCAACACCAGACAGGGAATCAGAAAGTATTTTGGCCTCCACAACATCCAGAGCTTGACGTGCCAGATGAGCAGGAACATGCGCGGCAACGACCACTTCTTGCTGCCTGTCGGACAAATGGACTACAATATTCGGCGTAACAACCAGGTATTTAATCAAACGATCATCGAATAAATAATCTCCCCGCAAAATCAGGACGAAATCGTTTTCCTGCAGAGTACTTAATTCATCGGCAGTCCTTAAGATAACGGACTCTTTTAATACACGTTTAATCCGCTCCGCAGATGTAAGCCCCCAAATTTTTACCGGGCAATCATGTGAGAAATAGAGGTACAAACTCATAGGGACACTTTTTCCAAATTAATAAAGGGGGTAACCCCGATAAACGGGATAAGTGCCTTTCAGATTATTTTCGTTCATACAAAATCAAGAAAAAATCTGTAAGGCACTTATAAACGATCCACATTTTACTCATATTGAAGCCAGCAACTTGTTCAATAAAATACTGTTGGTTATCTGCGATGAAAGCTAAAGCGCAAGGTCGAGCACAATGGTTAACCTCTAACCATTCTACGTCAAGACCATCAACAGATAAAACCGGATCTTATTGTAGTGATTCTCCTCCTGCATAGCAGTAGGCCTCAGATACCCACTAAAAGGGGGCGCTTACGCATTAAAAGCCCCGCTGGGGCTCTACATTTTACTCAAACAATGTGGGTTGTTGATTTTCATGATTTTCTTGTTCACGAATATACTTTCGGATGGTCGCTTCATCCAAACCAACCGTACTTACACAATATCATCATCTTCGTGACCAGAAATGCAGGCCTGTTACTTTTTTGTTTCCAAGCCTCCGATGAATTCGAACAACATTTTTTCCTTTCAAAAATCAAATAACCATCGCTATGCTGAATTACTACAAATCGATTACTTAAGGCACTGATATTTTTAAAAAACAGTGATAGGCTATTTTCCAAGACGCTTAACAGTTTTACTCAGAAAGCGAAGTCCCGAGTAACGCCAAATATTGTTTTTAAGTGCCAGGCCGGGTAAACTTTTCATATAAACTGAGGAATACTCAGATTCAATTACCGGATCCTGATTAAGATTCCAGTCGTCACAGTCATAGCCGATCAACTCCATATAGGGGGTAAAAGCAGGTTTAAACAACTTTATATCTTCTTCGGTAAACCAATCCCGCCAGTCCCCACTGGCTTTTTTACGAATCACTTTGGCATAACGGGATGTACTCGGGACGGTTGCATCAGCTTGAACCTCAAATCCAAGATAGTTATTGAGAGCTTCAAATTTACCATCAACCATATCCTCAAAAGAGAACAGAAACCAGTCCCCGGCTAATTCATTTACAAATTTTGCCATTTGTTCATAACGATGTTGCTCTTCTGTCACCACCTGCTCTACCGTTCTAGGCCATTCGTTGAAGCCTGTATAACGGCATATCTCGAAAAAGGGAATTGAACCAGGATCTTTTTCTTTTTTAATGACCAAATCAAGATGGGCTTGAAATTGCTTTTTATTGCCTTTCAATCCCCTGTGCCATCTGTATAACATGCGACTGACCGCTGCATCGCGAGGATCACGCGCCATCCAGATTTTACGATCATATTGTTCTTTATTTAAATGCTCCTTGTACACATCAAAACTCTTACCTTTACGTTCGTCATAGGTATGTTTATAGACAGCATTTTCATAATCGCCAATATATTTACCCGGATGGCCGCCTGAAAAGGCATGGCAGTTTGGCAAGCCACCGGACACTTTATACACCATGACCGTAGTGCCGGTTTTTCCTGTTCCTAGTATCAATATTTTCAAAATTTTCCTCCTATGGACGAATCAGAAAAATCTGATCCGATATTTGTTTGGCTTTAATGCTGCTCGTATCGCCGAGCACATGTTGAAATTTAGATATTCGATTCTTTAACTCTTGCAAAGAGATACCGGGATAACGATGGCTGTGAAATTCAGGTGGTGCATTCTTGCCGGGCCTCTTATGAAGAAATTTAGCTATAAGCCGCCAGTTGGCAATGCCCCTGCCGGAAAGACGATCGAGAAGCGAGGGTTTTGGCAGCTCAGGTTGACTCGCCATCTTTTTTTCTATAACTTCGATAATGCGCTCACAGGCAAACGGACCATCTTGAGCTGCTAAGTAATGATTAACCAGCTCTTGACGTTCATCGCCCGCCGCTACACCAAGTTCTTCGTTTATTATTTTGGTGATAGTTTTCTGCAATTGATCGACATCGAAACACTGATGGCTGATTAAATTGGGCAACCGGTAAAAACCCAGGTCATATTTTTCATTGATCCTAGCACGGTAGGATATCGCGGGAACACCCATCATATAGGCTTCCACTCCTGTAGTGCAGCCATTATGAATAACAACGTCGGTCGCCATTAGCCAAGGTACCACATTGCCTTCGTTGGTAACTTTGACACGCTGACAATCCTTAGCGATGTCATGGTAAATCTGCTGATTTTCGGTCGGGTGTGGCCGGACGATAATTGTGTGATCCGGATATGCTTGCTCAAGAATCGGAATCAACTCTTTGAAGGCATTAAAAATGGCTTGTTTGTGGTCCCTCAGTCCTTCAGCATACTCCCGGCTCATCCCCCTCCCAGCTTTACCGAATTCAGGCTCTTCACCCTCTCTTATCACCGGCTGAAACAAATTTTGCGCCGGATAAAAGGCATTCACATGGTTAAAATTGGTATTAACCAGAATAAACTTACCACAATTTTTACGAATTTCTTCAGCTTCCTGTTGGTAAAAGGGACGCAACTCAGGTCGGAGCATATCACAGCGTGGATTACCGGTTATGTGAATCGGCATGTCAGCCGGAAGAGCAGGGTACTGGCGCCATAATTCAGCATTGTCCTCTCCCCATGCAAACAGGTCCGAGTTGTATCGAATTGCGGTGGGCGAAAGCCTCCGGGAATAATACGTTTCTGCCGGCAGGTGAACCAGCGCCTCTTCATCCCAGGTCAGAATTTTGTGGCCATATTTTTCCATGATACGAAACATTTTCAGATTGCTTTTCGTCATGCTTTTATTGAGATACAAACTTCTGGGAAAAGACATAATACGAAAATCAATTTTACGGTGAGAACCTATAATGACAGCAAACCCACGCTTTACAGCAATGCAGGCCAGAAGGAGTTTTGGGTCAAGCTCCCGCACCTGGTTTTCCACCGGTATGATGAGACAGGCTTTGGTATTATCAACGTTTATGCGATTTTTCATATTTCCTTTTTTCCAACAATATTTTAACCTGACAGCCATTCTTCGGGAATTCGACTTCTTCAAAGGCCCTCGAAATCAAAGCAATATTTCAGGCGGATATTCGAAAGACCACGTCGCTGAGCTTCTCAACTTTCAGCTTTGTAATATCACAGAGGATCCGTTGTATATATTCTATTTTGTTATTCAACGCGTTAAGAGATATACCCGGAAAACGGTGGCGCTGAAACTCCGGTCGAGCGTGATTATTCGGCAGGTATGACAAGCCCTTCTTTACCAGGCGGCGCCCATTAGCTATTGACCACCCACCAAATCGATCAAACCATGCAGGTTTGGTTGATTCAGAGCGATCATCCATCATTGTCTCAAGAACCTCAACAATCCTCTCACAAGCCAGAGCCCCATCCTGCGCGGATAGATAGTGATCAATATTCGATTGTCTTTCAACTCCATCGGCCGCACCACATTCACCGCTAATAATCTTGTTAATCGTGACGCTCAATTCCTCAAAGGTAAAACACCGGTAGCTGAGTAAGTTGGGTAACCGGTAGAAACCATTGTCATAGTACTCATTGACTGCTGCCTGGTAGGCAATTGCCGGAACCCTCATTACATAAGCCTCTACTCCGGTGGTACAACCGTTATGAACAAGAACTTTCGTTGCTAATAGCCAGGGCACAACGTTACCATCAGTGATCACCTGCACTCGCTTACATTTTTCGGCTATCTTACGGTAAGCCTCATGATTTTCGGTCGGATGAGGTCTGACAACAATGGTCAAATTCGGAAACGCCTCTGCCAGTGCTGGAATAAGCTTTTTGAACTCCTCAAACAAGGCTTGCTTGTGATCTCGAAGTCCTTCTGCGAATTCCAGACTCATACCTCTGGCAGCTCTACCGAACCGAGGAGTCTCACCGGTTCTTTTGGTTGGCAGGAATAGATTTTGATGGGGATAGAAGGCATTAACATGATTATAATTAGTGTTTATGAGGATAAAATCCCCATAATTGTTTCGCAGCTCTTCGACTTCTTTGGCGTAAAAGTCACGCAATTCGGGGCGCAGCATGTCGCCACGTGGATTGCCAGTAATATGAATCGGAGTCTTGGGAGAAAGGTTTGGATATTTTCGCCATAAATCGGCGTTATCCTGCCCCCAGGCAAAGAGATGGGAAACGTGCTTTATCCCAGTAGGTGATATCCTTCGCGAAAAAAAAGTCTCGGCCGGCGGGTGCACCAGTGCCTCTTCATCCCAAGCTACAACCTCATGACCAATTTTGCGAATAATCGGCAACATCTTGCCGCTGTTAGCCGTCATGCTTTTGGAAAGATATATGCCCCTTGGGAAAGAAGCAATGCGATTGTCTATCTCCCAGCGTGAACCTATCGTCGAGGCGAATCCCCGGCGTGCAGCGACGCATGCCAGCAGGAGTTTGGGATCAAATTCCCGTACCTGGTTTTCGACTGGTATAATGAGTGCCTTTTTCAATCCTGGGCCTCCAACACTTCCCTGTGGGTAGCGAAAGAATATCGAAAACTATCAACCGGTTGATCGAAACCATCAAAAGATATTTTGTACTTAGAGCTGGGTGACAACTTTTTTCTCCATCGTGGTGAGGGGACCAGTGAGGGAACCTGGAACCTGAAAAAACAAGATCTTAGCTTACTTGTGGACTGACCTGAAAGATCTCACTTGCAATCTGGTCAACCTGTAACACTCTGCTGTCACCAAGTACTTCCTTTATTCGTCCGATCCGCTCGCGAACTTCGCTTAATGAAGTCCCCGGATATCGATGGCGATGGAACTCAGGCCGGTTATGCGAATCTGGAAGACAAGCAAGCAATCTCTTAATGAACCTCCGCGTGGTTGCCATAGACCAGCCACCAATACGATCAATCAGAACCGGGCCTGGCCTTTGAGCAAGCTCTGCCGCCATCACCTCAAGAACTTCAACAATCCGTTCACAGGCCATAGGCCCATTTGTCGCTGCCAGGTAATGATCAATCAATGCTTTACTTTCTTTGTCATCCACGACTCCCAGTTCACCTGAGAAAATCTTCATCAAAGTAATCCGCAATTCCTCGAAATCAAAACATTGATGACTCAATCGATTGGGCAATTGATAAAAACCATAGTCATAGAAATCATTGACTGTTTTTCTATAAGAAATAGCTGGAACACCAATGACGTGGGCTTCAACGCCTGTTGTGCAACCATTGTGGATAATTGCCTTAGCGGCTATTATCCAGGGAATCACGTTGCCTTCGTTGGTTACCTGCACCCTCTCACACTTGGCAGCAATCTCGTGATAGACAGCATGTTTTTCCGTTGGATGCGGTCGAACAACAATCGTATAATCCGGAAACGCCTGTTCCAGAGCGGGGATAAGACGCTTGAAATCCTCGAATATAGCAAGTTTATGATCACGAAACCCTTCGGCAAACTCCCGGGTCATGCCTCTGCCGGAGCGCCCCAATTCAGGTACATCTCCTGACTGCTTCACCGGTAAAAAAAGACCCTGTACAGGATAAAAAGCATTGACGTGATTAAAATTGGTATTGATCAGGACAAACTTCCCGTAGGTGTTACGTATCTTTGCAACGTCTTCGGCAAAAAAACCATGCATCTCAGGCCGAAGCATATCATTACGTGGATTTCCAGAGACGTGGATCTTCACTTCAGGAGGCAATTGCGGATATTGTCGCCATAAATCCACATTGCCCTGTCCCCATGCGAATAGATGAGACAGATAGCCCATTGCATGAGGGGAGAGTCGTCGTGAAAAATAGGTGTCGGCCGGCAGGTGTACCAAGGCCTCTTCATCCCAGGCAACAATTTCATGGCCGAGCTTGCGTAATATTTTGAACATCTTGATGCTGCGAACCGTCATGCTCTTCGAAAGATAGATACCTCGTTGAAAAGAGGCTATAGAAAAATCCAGTTGTCGACGTGAGCCAACTATCGAAGAAAATCCTCGCTGTCCTGCTATACAGGCAAGCAACAGTTTAGAATCAAGCTCACGCACCTGATTTTCTACAGGCATGAGAAGCAACTTATTCGTAAGCATCATTTCCTTAAGAAAACTACAACAATTTAGATAGATACAAACACAAGCCGACCTTTATGCTGAATTCCACATTCTTTATTTGCATTAAGACTCATGTTTGTTAATTGACATCTCTTAGATGATTACTTGATTTTTTTCGTCCATGACAGTTTTTTCGATCGCCATTTTTTCGATCGCCATTGCTGGTAGGAACCAATCCAACTATCCTGTCCGAGCTTACCTAACCACCTTTGTAGATACATAATTGATAACTTCAGGCCAAGTTTTCTCCTCTGCCACGTTCCAATGTCGGATCTTACGGTGGTATTCCAAAACAACGCACAAGAATTAACTATTGGCCATGGCAAAAAAAGGTACCATGGCTTTTTAACAAAAAGCGATTTCTTTTGTCGCGCTATACTGAAGCTTGAAATATTACGACGAAACCATAGTATTTGCTCCACTTGGTAAATATCCCCTTGTAAGGACAATTCAAGCAAAAGCATTACATCGGGCATTATTACTTTGCGAAACATACCAGCTCGAAGTAGGGATTCAGTCCGAAATAATCCATATACCATATTTCCAAAACCCTTCCCATGTAGACAGAGAGCCTGGACCCTGGCCTCCTCACTTACCCCGACAGATGAGAACTCTGAACTCATTTCTTTTTTTAAAACATGGCCGTTTTCATCGATAATTGATGTTTGAGGATAAACAAGAAGAACATTTTTTCGAACGTTTAATATTTCAACCAACGATTCCAACCAGTTAGGGTGCCACACATCATGATCCCCAACCCACGCAAAATAATCAGCCTTGCCAGCCAGCTGCAAACACCTTCGCCAATTACCAACCATCCCCAAACGACATTCATTCTTGAAATAATCAATCCGCTGATCCTTAACGACAAAGGATGTGACTATTTGGCCAGGACCGGATTCTGTCGAATCGTCACTAATAATCAGTCGGAAATTGCTGTATGTTTGAGCGAGTAAAGAATTGAGTGCTTCCGACAGGTATTTCGTCTGATTGTACAACGGCATGCCGAGGCAAATGATTGGTTTCTGAGCAGTACTTTGCCCTACAAGGGATGATATGCTGATTATATTAGACATTATGTAACAGGACAATACTCACCATATCAACCCTAAGCACCAGTCTTACCGCTTCCTAACCTGGATAATTACCACAGAGAACAGCAGCCTAATTAATGGCCTTCATAATCTGCTCGGCGAGGCTTTTACCATCAAGCTGGTGATGAGCAAGTACCTCAGGAGGCGTACCACAGGCCGGATATTCGTTGAGACCAAATTTTATAATCCGTTTGCCGCGCGCACCGTCCAATTTTTGGGCGGTATTAAGAATGAAATCCCCCAACCCACCGTATTGAGAATGATTATCTAAAACAAAGATCGTATTGTACTCGGCTGTGACATTCTTAAACCAGTCTTCGTCTATACGATTTAACCAGGGCATATTTATCACTTTGAGTGCTACATTTTGTTCTCGCAATACTTCAGCAGCAACCATGGCTTCGTTTAACATTACCGGACCGTAGGCAAAGAGAACAGCATCCTGTCCATCCAAGAGTACCGCCCCCTTGCCAAGCGTAAATTTATAATCATCCGGTAACGGAATCGCCCGGGGTGATGGTGATATAGCCAACCGTATCATACAATTTTCCGCGGCTTCGTTTACACACCATTTCACCATCTCTTTCGTCTCAATGGCATTGGCTGGCTCGAGTATAGTTACGTTTGGCAAAGCACCAAAGAGCGAGATATCCCGAACGCTTTGATGGGACTTGCCTGGTCCTGCAGGGATAAGGCCGGCATAATGACAGACATAAATAATTTTGGTCTTCTCGGTGGCGTTGGTATAGATCTGCTCATTGGCACGGGATGCCAGAAATACCCCGAATGAGTTAACAACCGGCAGCAACCCTTGCAGGGCCAGACCGCCAGCTGCGGACACCATATCCTGTTCAGCGATGCCTGACTCGATAAAACGTTTCGGGAAGGCTTTCTCAAAGGGTCTTAGACCACAATCCGCCGATAAATCGGCATCAAGTACGACCATGTCTTCTCTTGTGGCACCAAGTTCGACCAATGCTTCCCCATAGGCAGTGACCACCTTTTCAGCTGTATCTTTAAGTCTAACTCTATTCTTTTCTCTTTTCTCAATAACTTCAGAGAACAAATCTCCGAGCCCCATCTTTTGAAAGCAATTGGTTATTCTTTCGATAAGCTCTTGATATCCGGCTTCAAAATTGTCGTCGTTCGGTGCCCCGGAATGCCATTTATAGATAAACTCTTCACCCGGCCCTTCAGTAGGCGGTTCCATGAAGGTAATGCCCTTTCCTTTTACGGTATCGGCAATAACCACTTTGGGTTTGTCGGTAATCTGCTTGAATTTTGCAAAAACATTCTCCAAAGCAGCAAAGTCGTGTCCATTACAACATTCCACATGCCAGCCGAATGCCGCAAATTTAGCTTCCAAGTCACCCAGGTCTACAATATGTTTAATGGCCTTGTCTGACTGGAATTTGTTGAAGTCAACAACGACAATCACGTTATTGATTTTCTGGTGTGCCGTTGTTTGCAGGGACTCCCAAATCTGTCCTTCCTGCAGTTCTCCATCGCCGGTCATGACAATGACCCGGCCACCGGATTTTTTGGCAGTTTTGGCCCATGACATGCCTTTGGCTTTAGAAATACCCATCCCCAGAGACCCGGTATTAGCCTCCATCCCAGGTAAACTTATATCCGGATGACCATGCGTGCCACCGTGTCTTCTTAGATTAATAAATTTTTCTTCAGAGAGGATCCCCATCGCATACAATACTGCATAATGCCCTGGCACATCATGACCTTTGGAAGAAAAATAAATGTCTCGATCAGGATGGGAGATGCCGACTTCAGCAATATTCATCTCATTAAAATAAAGGGCGGTTACAATATCCAACGAGCTTAAACTAGAGCCAAGGTGTCCTGATCCGGCACGTTTAACTGTGGCAATTGTATTGGCCCGACACATATCGGCCACTAATTGTAGTTTGACATATTTGTCGATATCTGCCGACCAGACGCGTTTAAATTCTTTAGTAGGTATAAGTTTAATCTCGATCATTTTAATATTTAAAGCTTCTTTTTGAATTTATGATTTACCAACCGCAGAAAACACGGAGAGCACAGAAATTTTCAGGTGATACATAAACTATTTTAAATTTTATCCCAAGCTTTTGTTTATGTTCATTCTACATTAAATATCGCTCTCAGCACCCTCTGCGATGAATAATTATCCAGAGAATACTGGCTGACTGACAAGAGGCAACATTGCTTCACCCTTTTTGACCATGTGTTCTGCAAGCTGCCAGTCATATTCGTTGTTGACATCAAAACCTTCAGAATCGGTAGTGAAAAACGGCACGACCACATTGCCGGCAATGGTCCTATCCTCCATTACAACCCGAGTCCAGGCAATTTCCAGACTCGCATTTTGCACGTATATTTCCGGCAATGATGGATATTGACTACTATGCCAAGGTTGTTCAGCAGGTCCAAACGGTAATATGGGCATCATCCTTTTGCCACGGACCACCCACATTTTGCCAGGATGCTGAGTACATTTTTCAACTGCCCGTAATGAATCGACGCCGCTTTGAGTCGAAAATTCCTGCCAAGCCCTTTGGATGGTCGCAGGCATTCGAAACGGACTGGTCGGTCGCAAAATGCTGAAACAGTCATATTTGCGACCATCATTTTGCAGACGTTCAAGCGTGTATTGCAGCCACTCAATATCAGGAGATTTATCACCTGCCAATGTATCAGGCCTCAGAAACGGGACTTCAGCACCATAATGTCTGGCTACATCCGCATAGTGTTGCGAATCCGTTGAAACAATCACATCTGTGAAAATTCCACTCTGAAGAGCAGCCGTTATCGTATAAGCAATGAGTGGATGGCCAGCCAATGGGCGTATGTTTTTATCCGGCACACGCTTTGAACCCGACCTCGCAGGTATCAGGGCAACAATATTGAAATTTCTGTCTGTCACGTATTCCTCTAATGAATATGTATGGAGTTCACTTTACTCTATCTTTAGTGTATTACACTTTTGCCGGATCAATGTTGATGATAATATTTTTTAAATCGGAGTAGACGTCCAGAGCTTCCGTGCCAGGCTCTCGGGAACCATTGCCGGACTGCTTCAAGCCACCAAATGGCATATGGGGTTCGCTGCCGAAAGTTCCAGCGTTGACGACAGCCACACCCGACTGAACCTTCTGAGTGAATTCCATAGCTCGATTGAAATCAAGGGTATGTATGCAGGAGGTCAGGCCATATGGCGAGTCATTGGCCAGTTGCAATGCCTCTTGAAAATTATCGACTCGGTAGAGGCAGGTTATGGGGCCAAACAACTCGGTGGTGGAAATATCGTCTTGCGGATCAGCGTTTTCAATTAAGGTCGGTGCCAGATAAAAACCATTGGCATGGGTGTCATCCGTCAGACGCTCTCCACCTGCCAGAATTACAGCACCCTTCTTCTTGGCTTCCTGAATGGCACTGAGCATATTATTGAGTTGCTTTTCATTAATCACAGGACCGAGATCATCATCATCGCCCGGACCAAGATTAAGAGCCTTGGTACGCTCGATCAGTATATCCCGAAATTGATCATATACGGCATCAAAGATGATGATTCGGCTACCGGAGGCGCATCGCTGCCCGGCATTGCTAAAAGCAGAGAGCAATACCCAGTTGGCGGCAGCCTCCAGATCAGCATCATCGCAGACGACCAGGGGATTTTTACCACCTAGCTCCAGAGATACTTTAGCGAGTCGCTGACCAGCAACTGAGGCAATTTGACGGCCCACAGCTGTAGAGCCGGTGAAGCTTATTACATCCACACCAGGGTTGGCAACGATTGGTGCACCAGCTTCATGGCCGTAGCCCTGAACAACATTAAGAACCCCCGGCGGCAGACCAATCTCGTGAGCGAGCTTACTGAAATACCAGGCCGTAGCGGGTGTGTCTTCGGCGGCTTTAAGTATCACGCTGTTACCGCACAGCAGCGCCGGAAACACCTTCCAGGCCACATTGGCAATTGGTGTATTGGCGGCAATGATCAACCCTGCGACCCCCAACGGTTGCCGGATAGTCATGGCATGTTTATTAGACACTGAACTGGTAGTGGTACGACCGTAGAATCGGCGGCCTTCACCAGCCATAAATTCCCCCTCGGCAATAGCGCCGCCGGTTTCGCCCAGTGCTGCCTTCATAGACATGCCGGTTTCTGCCGCCACTATGGATGCGATTTCCTGCCGTGAATTTCGCATGGCCAGCGTGATTTCATATAACATGTCGCCACGCTGCACCGGTGTCATCTCTCCCCAGACGGGCTGTGCCTTTCTGGCGGCCTGGATGGCAATTTCAATATCGTCTTCATTGGAGCGAACGACCTGATAAAGGTTCTGGCCGTTATGTGGTGACAACTTTTGAAAAGTTTTACCTGAAACTGCAGCACACTCTTTACCATCGATCCAATTAGGGATTATTTCTGATATATTAGGTAGACTCATTTTTTGCTCCGCTCAGTACAAGACAATTTACCACGCTGTAAAACCACCATCGACAATCAGCTCTGTTCCGGTTACGTAGGTAGATGCTGGTGATGCCAGGAAAATCAGCGGGCCATGAAGATCTTCCGCGGTCGCCATTCTTCCCATAGGAACACGATGACAAAATTTACGCTTGAATTCTTCGTCCTGACCGCCGAGCACACCACCCGGAGACAGCGTATTTACCCGCACACCATGAGGTGCCCAAAGCGTGGCTAAATACCGGGTTAGGTTGATCACCGCGGCTTTAGACGCACCATAAGCCGGCGGTTTCAGAAATGGCGGGTCCCCCGGGATGTGATCGTAAAACCGCTCATCGGGTGAGACACCGGCATAAAGAGAACCAATATTAATAATGGATCCCCGTCCTGCAGCAGCCATCCGACCACCAAAGACCTGTGTAACCAGAAACAGCCCCAGAGTATTGACTTCAAATATCTCCCGGTTGACCTCCAGCGGTATCTCTTCTAAACGATACCCCTTCGAAGCGTTGGCCGGAGGACTATCGATACCCGCATTATTGACCAGAATAGTGGGTACCCCAAAAGCGGCCACACAATTTTCACAGGCAGCTTCCAACGATTGCCGATCCCTGACATCGGTACGGTCCAATTTCAAACGGGTCATATTGTGACCCGATTGCAGCCTGGCGAAATCGTCTGAAATTTTTGCCCCCGCCAAATCAAGAGCAAAGACCGATGCACCTGCTTCAAGCAGGGCTTCGATCCAGATCGAACCCAACTTGCCCAAGGCACCGGTTACGACGGCAACTTCATCTTTTAATTCAAAAAAATTTTTCACTATAAAGCCTCTGCCTAATTCCCAGATCCATTTAATAGCTCAAATTTGATATCGTCATCTTCTTTCATTGCTGCCCGGATTACTCGACCAATAACTTTATCGATTTCGTATGGCTGCACCCCATCCCCAGGAGATTTGATGGCTATGTCTTCACGTTGAATCATATGACCAGCTGGCAGGTCGCGTGCACAGACCAATTTCTTGCCCATCTTGGTGATTGGGTTAACCTCGCTCGGATAAACTTTTTTGACGCCATCACCCATGGCAACTCTGGTTCGCCGCAAGTCTCTGACCAATTTTCTAAACCCGGTAGGCTCCAGTGAAAAGGCATGGTCCGTACCTTTCCAGGTGTGGTTTAAGGTGAAATGCTTCTCGATTACCCGTGCTCCCAACATATAAGCCGCCACCGACATGGCGATGCCGTTATCATGGGAAGACAGACCTATAGTACAGGTGGGAAATCGCTCTCGGAAAGTTGTAATCACATTCAGATTCAGCTCACTGAATTCTGCCGGATAACCTGCCGTGCATTGAAGTATGCAAAGCTGTTGATTTATCGGCATGATTGCATCGTAAGCCCGGTTGACATCTTCCATGGTCCCGCCGCCGGTGCTGACAAGCATCGGTTTTTGAAACTGAGCAATATGGGTGAGCAAGGGAATATTTTTGAGATCCCCCGAAGCAATCTTATAAATTGGCATATCGAGGCTGGCGAGGAAATCTGCACTGTTGAAATCAAAAGCGGTGGAAAACATGGTCACCCCAATCTCACGTGCGTACGCTATCAATTCTTTATATTCTGCTAAACCAAACTCCAAATATTCCCGATGCTCACCGTAAGTTTCACCATAGCTATTGGGATTATCGTAAGGCTTGGTATATCCGGCTTTGGTAAATAAGCTCCTATTGTCTCTTTTCTGCAATTTTACTGCATCGGCACCACACTCTTTAGCAACCTTAAACATTTCCATGGTCGTTTCGAGTTTGCCCTGATGGTTGTGTCCGATTTCAGCAATAGTATAGCAATCGCCATTATCTTGAACGATTTTCCCATCTAATGAAATTTTGCGCATGATTTTACCTCTATAGACAAATTTTATATTTCACTTCAATATTACTTAATTATACTAATTTAACATGTGTTTCACTTTCATATTTCACAATCAAATGATCTATACAAAATGTAAAATCTAACCTTCTTAAACTTGAACATCTAAGTGGTACTTTTCAAACAAATCACAAATCTCGCGTACAGCGCCATAGCCACCAGGACGACTAGTGCGGTAAAGAGAGTGAGCTATAACCTCCGGATATGCATCTTGAACCACGATGGGAAGCCCAACGCAAGTAAGACAAGGCAGATCGTTAATGTCATTACCTACAAAGGCAACCTCTGAGAGTGATATACCTGACTCTTTTGCAATGCTTTCAAGAGCGGCCCGTTTGTCACGGCAATCCTGAACACAACGGATCTTCAACTTGCGCGCTCGAGCCGAAACCACCGGGTTTGCCTCGGTGGAGATGATAACGGTTTCAATTCCCAATTGTTTTAGTTTCTTGAGGCCGAGACCGTCACTTCGAAAGCAACGCACGGCCTCAGTGCCATCCTCAAGGATGTACACCATGTTATCAGTAAACACGCCGTCAAAATCGAAGGCGATCAGACGTATTTTAGCAATGACGTTCTTCAATTATATCACTTCTCCTGTTACAAATATTACCGAGAACTTACCGTCAAGTTAGCCATTGATTTCCTACCATCACAAACAGGAGTCCAGGGTAATTCTACTTGCAACCAAAGCTTAAAAGACCATTGCCCTAAATGCAACTTTCATAATGACCGGTCGGCAGAAAATCACCATTTTTTCACTAAGGAATACCGAGCCTATAGACAGTAATAGCTTCACACTGTGAGATTTTAAATAGTCGTTTTTTTTACAGGAATTCTAAAATAATGGCTCCCCTGTCAAAACGACTTGATCTGACAACTCTAAGCCGTTGTCGAAAAATAACATGGCCGGAATTATGTTCGGATCGGCTTTAAAAGCCGTACCAAAATAGATATAAATGACAAGATTATTTTATTTTGAAGCCTGAGCTGTACCTTTTTAATCGGTCAGCAGTAATTTTGCAATTTTTTTCCACTCTCTCTTCTCACAAGATACTGCGAGACTACTATTGCTAGTAACATTGATTTTACAATGAGCCTCGCTCTCATGATTTTATGTAATAGAGCCATATCTGCAATTCATACCGAATATCTCAAGAAAAGAATGATTATTCAGATAAATATGTTACGATAGCAGGCACATATAATGACACGAGTCACAGAGAATCTATTCTGAACGACAACACAGGTAACAATTTGCAGAACCATTATTTCGTAAACCGATGTATCCGTGAAACGTTGAATGGATTGCGAGACGGCTTGACTTTATTTTCCGGGCCCAGCAGCTCAGCCGTCATTTTTGCCTTAAAGCAAACAGACGAACTGTATATTTGCGACCCACAAAGTTTACTGCGTGGGTATGAGCCCAAACTAAAAGCACTTTATATCGAAAACGACGACTGGTGTAAACCTGTCGATAGCCAAGGTCCTTATTGTTCCTTCAATCATATTGAACCACAAGCCAATCTACAACTGGACGGGTTGATCTCCAATGGAGGAAGTTCCAGTTCGGTTTATTATCAGATGTGGTTTACCGAACATCACCCCAACATCTGCTCCCTCTGTCCATCGGAATGCTGGCTTGAGCATGCTGTCCTGAGATTTTCCCACGACATGGCCAACGACAGCCATATGTACACAGGCATTTCCGGAACTTTTCTCCGTGAATACGCGACACATGCGGTCCGTGATTGCATTGTCGACAAAGTTGAGCAGGTCCTGGGACTTGACTTCCAGGTACGGGTTTATCCAATACTTGACGCTATCCTTGGTATCTCAAAGACCAACGAAGAAGGATCTCGTCCTTTCGGTTTACTCACTTTTGTTGAGCCAAGGTTTCTAAATGATATTAACTTCCTTGCACGATTTCAAAGCTCAGAACAACCACTGCTCCATAATTTCAAACATGCGCGCAAACTCTTGCAGACGGTGGAACATTCAAATCGAACACTTATTTCTAATGGACCAAACATCCTTGGCATTGCTGAGAAAGATATGAATCCATTTCACATCACTGCAGATTTCCAGGGCAAATTGGGCTTTATTTCTGTAAGGGACGAGGTTATCTGTAGTTTTCAGGATGGCAGTTACAGCTCCAACACCCATAAGGCCAAGCTGTTTGAGGTAGAGGAAGCTCTATTGGATTACGATATCGATCCGTCCATTAGAACCGATATGTTCAAAATTATTGCAGAGCTTGTTCATAACGCAGAGGACAAGATGTTCGGCTGTACTTTTGTGATAGATCTGGCACCTGAACCCACGGCGATTGCCGGACAAGTATTAACTCCTCCGGTCGACCTCCGAAAAACCAATCATCTCAAACTGGCAAGTGGACTATCAAAAGTAGACGGAGCACTGCATATCCGATCAGATCTGCGGTTGCATGGTTTTGCTTGCTTGCTGGATGGTCACAAAGTAGACAACGAAAACAGAGCGCGTGGAGCGCGTTACAATTCTGCGCTCCGTTTCACGGCACAGCATCTGGAAACTATTGTGGTGGTTGTCTCCTCAGACCGGCCTGTATCGATATTCCAGCAAGGCAGAGAAATTATCAGCAGGGAGAGCAACACTCCCACTGCCCAATGCACCCTCTTTCCAATACCTTTAAGAGAATGGTTGAAAAACACCTAAAAAGTTGTTTCACAGATCTTGGGACAAATATCTTCAGGCAACACTTTAGAGGTCATTTACCCAATCGGGAATGTGATTCAGGATATAATTTTGAACGGCCTCTTTCCTTTCACCCGCCGGCACATTGCCGATAGCAGCCTTCAACTCTTCAAAGTCAAACCAACAAAGCTCTTTGTCATCTTTACTGTATACAGTGAGAATTCTTCTATCGCTCTGCTCAATATCTTCTTCTTCCTGGATAGCACCGACTAGCTTGACCGCCTCTGCAGCGCTAAGAAATTTTATATCTTCTTCACTCATGACCTACCCCCGAACACGAAAAGGCGAGAAGGATCAAATCCCCTCGCCTTTTAAACTGATGATAGTATATTTTCAGGCAGTTTTTACAACTGCACCGGACCGGATGCAACGGGTACATACCTTGGTCCGTTTCTTATTTCCACCAGCGTCGACCATGCGTACCATTTTCAGGTTTGGCAGCCAACGCCTTCTTGTCTTATTGTGTGCGTGCGAAACGTTGTTACCCACCATCGGTTTCTTTCCGCATATTTCACATACTTTTGCCATTACGTTCTCCTTCTATCCCATTCACCCGCCATCTGGCAAGTCAAATGGAGAAATGCATGAATTGTTTATTTAAAAGCGATCAATGATGAATCTAGTTTTTTACCCTCTTTCAAAATTTATGGCAAGGTATTTCCCACTCCACTATTGTCTAATCATCATTTTTTAGCAAAGAGTTGATAATATTTGGCGTTCTTGTATAAAAAGCACTTTAGCTATCTTTCGCTTTGGCAAGTTTTAAGGATATGTATTATCTTTTTATTCTCTCTCCTGACTTCAAGCTACTCATGTCGCTCATTGCAATCTTGCAGGCACCAGTGTAGATAAATCGTCAATCAACATCAATTCTCATTTAAAATATATAGTTATGACACTGTTTACTCAAATTTGGGATTTTTTCTCTTCTGTAAAATTGGCGATTTTCACTCTCTGTGCCCTTGCTGCTACCTCAATCATCGGTACAATCATCCCCCAAGGTGAGTCTCCTGCCTTTTATGTTAAAAATTTTGGTGCTCAGACTGCCCATTTTTTCCAGATCCTTGATATTCCCAACATGTACTATTCATGGTGGTTTCTTGGCTTACTCGGCATACTCAGTGCCAATCTTATTATTTGCAGCTTTGACCGCTTCCCTTCTGTTTGGAAAATTATTACCGCCGACAACCTTGAAGTGGCCCCACAACGCATCGAAAAAATGTCGAACTGCAATAAGTGGGATTTAGATGCTGATAAGCTTGACCAGATCAACATTACTGAACTACTCAAGCAAAATGGCTGGGCAGCATCTTCCAAAAAGATAGGTAACAATGAACTTTTCCTGGGTCAGAAAGGAAGATGGAGCCGAGTTGGCGTTTACATTGTCCACACCTCGATCCTGCTTATTTTTGTTGGTGCTGTTATTGGTCATTTTTTCGGGTTTAAGGGAAGTGTTATGATTCCCGAAATGAACTCCACTCAAAAGGTTTTTGCCTTCAAGGACGCGGGCCCCCTGGATCTTGGTTTTGAAGTGCGTTGCAACTCCTTTACCATCGAGTTCTATGACAACGGTATGCCAAAGGAATATAAAAGTAGTCTCACAGTGCTCGAAAAAGGCAAGGAAATACTCACCAAAGAAATTGAAGTCAACAGTCCACTTACCTACAAAGGAATCACCTTTTACCAATCTAGCTATCAGGGTTATCAGGATTTTCTGGTGAATATTACCGACTCAGACTCAGGTGAATCTAAAATGTTTTCCATTCCTTTTCAAAAGCAAACGACCTGGAAGGAAAAAAATCTCCAATTCGGAATCGTCAATGCCGACGCCATAGGTCAGAGGGTAGTGCGCTCAAAAGTTTGGTTTAAGTCCGGGGAAAACCCCGCCTCAACTGAGTGGATTGATGATAATGGACAAAATACTTTCAATGGTGGAAAAAACAATTATACCGTTTCCGTTAAACAGATGTACGCCACCGGGCTGCAGGTCGCAAAGGACCCTGGAGTATGGTGGGTCTACATTGGTTGCGGAATTATGTTACTCGGTCTTTATATTGCCTTTTTTATGTCCCACCAGAGAATATGGTTCTACAAAAATAGGGACTCATCCGTTCCTCAGCTCTGGCTGTCAGGCTCTGCCAACAAAAACAAAATGGGATTTGCGAAAACTTTCAGTGAACTCAAAAAATGTATTGAACAAGCAGTGCAAAGGGAAAAGACCAACCTATGAAATTGATCAAGATTGCAGATATTGTCGTCCCCCTTACTTTCAACCTTCTGATTACGAAATATAACGGAGTATAACGCATGGATAGTTCTCAGCTTCTTGGTATTACGACCTTCACCTATATGTTCTCGACCGTGTTATATGTCGCGTTACTGGTGTTTAAAACCCCTAAACTGGGTGGTATTGCCACTGTATTTACAGCTTTGGCCTGGTTAATTCAAACTGTCGGCTTAGTCTTGCGCTGGGTCGAATCTTACCGGTTGGGTATAGGTCACGCCCCTCTCACCAACATGTACGAATCTGTCGTCTTTTTTTCCTGGACCATCATACTTCTTTATCTGTTAATTGAGTGGAAATTCAAAACAAAAATTATTGGAGCTTTTGCCGTTCCTTTTGCATTTCTGGCAATGGCGTATGCATCCTTTTCCACCGAGCTCAGCAAAACCATTAATCCTCTGGTACCTGCCCTTCAATCCAACTGGCTCATTGCCCATGTGGTCACCTGTTTTGTTGGCTATGCCGCATTTGCCGTGGCAGCCGCTTTAGGTATTATGTATCTGCTGAAAAGCAAACCAGTGAAAACCAACGAGATGGATACAAGCTTATCCAGTCGTTTCCCGTCGCTTTCAGTTCTTGACGATATAATCCACAAGACGATGGTTTTCGGTTTTATCTGGCTCAGTGGTGGTATCATTACCGGGGCTATCTGGGCAAATTCTGCCTGGGGTACTTACTGGAGTTGGGATCCAAAAGAAACGTGGTCACTCATAACCTGGTTTTTTTATGCAATAATCCTCCACGCTCGATACACTCGCGGCTGGTCTGGTAGAAAGATAGCGATTTTAGCTGTCTTCGGATTCGTTTCCGTTCTTTTTACTTATTACGGTGTTAATTTCCTTCTTTCTGGTCTACATAGTTACGGCTCAAGCTGAGCCGTCAAACTGTTGCCTGATTTGCATGCCTCTATCAAAGGCTGGAGTAAACTGGTTTGACAAATTTAAGCAAAAACTGTATATAGAGTGCTGGTTAGGAAGTAGAAAGGTACGACAACTTATTTTAAAGCAGTATAAAAGGAGACAAATTATGCTGAAAAAAGTGCTTGTCTGTAGTGTTGTTTCAATGTTTGTTCTGTGCGGTTCGGTCATTTCTTCAATGGCTACCACTGACACCGGGCCTGCTGAAATTACCATTGTTGACAGTAAAAGCGCCAAACCAAAACCCGCTCAGTTTCCACATAAACAGCATCAGGATGCGTTTAAATGTGGAGAATGCCATCATGGAATGGCCGATGGCAAACAGGTCCCATATACTGAAGGTATGAAAATCGAGAAATGCGAAACGTGCCATACTGGTGACACACTTGCTGGCAAAATGAAAGACAAACTCAAGCTCGACACCATCAAAGGTGCTGGACACGGTAATTGTCTGGAATGTCACAAAGAAATGGCCAAAAACGATGCAGCTTTAAAAGAGAAGAAAATTGACAAGTGCGCCACCTGTCATCCTAAAAAATAACGAGATCGTCATACATATACAATAAGAAAGGGGCTGTTCGTAATCACGAACAGCCCCTTTCTTATTGGCATTTGCAACTTATTTGGAAAAATTAGTTTTCCTGAAGTTTTGAGATATCCCCAATCTGCAAAATAAGATCGCCAAGGCCAGTAAGAAGATTGAGCCTGTTTTGCCTGACTGCAACATCATCTGCCATAACCATTACTTCATCAAAAAAGCCATCAACCGGTTCCTTCATCTTCAGCATTGCTTCAAGTGCCTGGGAATATTTCTTTTCAGCAATAAGTCGTTCCATTTCACTGCGGACTTCCAGGAAAAGGCTATACAAATGTTCTTCAGCCTTATGCTCAAGCAAATCTAAAGAGACGGATGTTTGTCGATTGTCCTTGATGATGTTTCTGATACGCTTATAGGAGGCAGCCAGAACCTTAAAAGCGGGCTCCAGGCTGATTTTATGTATTGCCTCAATCCGTTCCAGGCAGTCATTCACATTTTCAAAATTGACGGAAACAGCGGCATCGACTACTTCGGCTGGAATCCCTCGACTGATACAATCATTGGAAAAACGCCCTTTAATGAAATTCACCACCGCCTCAACGGTCTCATTACCGCCATCAACTTTGTTTCCATACAGGGCCAGTGCCTTATGAACAATCTCCCGAAGAGAAATTGTATATCCCTTCCCTTCGATAATATGTAGTATTGCCAGCGAAATCCGTCGTAGCCCAAAAGGATCGGCGGTGCCAGTTGGCACCTGACCAATGCCAAAACATCCGGCAAGGGTATCAAATCTATCGGCAAGCCCCAGCAGGGCACCAATATCGGTGGAGGGGATATCCGCTCCGGCCCTCTTTGGCATGTAGTGTTCTTTGATGGCCAAAGCAACACTCGGTTTTTCTCCATCGTGCAGGGCGTAAGCACCGCCCATAATTCCCTGAAGTGATGGAAACTCACCCACCATATCTGAAAGCAAATCTGTTTTACAGAGCAGTGCTGCCCGGCACACCTCATCTGAGAGTGATGAATCAACCTTTTCAGCGAGTATCCTTGCCAATTTCACAAGTCGTTCATTTTTCTCCAGCACAGTGCCAAGCTTAGCCTGAAAAATAATACCTCTTAATTGGTCAATACGATCTTCAAGACGAATCGTCCTGTCACCGTTATAAAAAAACAGGGCGTCTTCCAATCTTGCTCGCAAGACCCGCTGATGCCCTTTGCGCGTAATATCTACATCGTTTACCTTGGTGTTGTTGACCGCAACAAAACCTGGCAGGAGTTCTCCTGAAGAGTTCACCACAGGAAAGTATTTCTGATGTTCCCGCATTGAGGTGATAAGAACCTCGGCAGGCAGTTGAAGAAATTTTTCATCAAAATTTCCGCAAACGCCAAAAGGTGTCTCAACAAGATTGGTCACTGTGTCCACCAGGTTTTCATCAATGGCCACCAGCCCACCGCTCAAGGTGGTTGATGCAGCAACAGCTTCTGTAATGACCCTGACAACTTCTTTTCTTCTTTTAGATTGATCGACTATGACGAATTTTTCAGCAAGCTGCTCTTCATAGGTCGCGGCACTTTGTATAACAATTTGCTCATTTGCAAGAAACCTGTGACCGCGACTCAGGTTTGCCGAAACAATTCCCTCATGATGAAGAGGTACAACCTCTTGGCCTAAAAGTGCAACGAGCCACTGAATAGGTCTGGCAAAGGTCTGTTGATTGCTGCCCCATCGCATCGATTTAGCAAAGGAGATTTCAAGGATAATGGATTGCAGCAGTTCAGGAAGGAGGTTCATTGTATCATCACCCTTCCCTTCACGAACCAGCATCAGATATTCCCCTTTCGGGGTTTCAACGACCTGTAATTCACTGACGTCGGCACCTTTTGATCTGGCAAACCCCACAGCAGCCTTGGTCATTTTGCCGTCAGCATCAAGGCCAGCTTTTTTTGAAGGCCCAAGGAGTTCTTCCCGGATATCCTCCTGTTTTTCAGACACATCACGCACTATCAGCGCAAGTCTCCTCGGTGTGCCCAGCACAGTCATAGCTCCGTGGCTAATTTTCAACTCCGCCGCTTTTTTAGAAAACCGTGTCTCAATTTGGGAAAGGGCCGGTTCTAAATAACCTGCAGGAATCTCTTCAGTTCCGATTTCGAATAGTAGATCACGCATGAGGATAAGATGTAATATATAAGTTATTAAGTAAAATGGAGGTTACGGCTAAGCCCGACAAACGGAGTTACCTATAATAGCCATTGGATATAAAGCGAAAAAAGTGAGATATGCAAGACATTAACAAGACTCCAAGGTCGCAAAAGTAGAA
Organism: uncultured Desulforhopalus sp.; assembly: GCA_963677465.1. Classification (GTDB taxonomy): domain Bacteria; phylum Desulfobacterota; class Desulfobulbia; order Desulfobulbales; family Desulfocapsaceae; genus Desulforhopalus_A. Next base: position 2,756,133 of record OY781976.1, read on the forward strand.
CATTCATCGCCAAAATTATGGACAGTCACTGAGTACCATTTAATTTTCTCGATCCCCTCCAGACTCTCACCAATTCGTTTGGTCAGCAATTCAACGGAAAGAACCTTCGACTCGTTGAATGCCTGATTATTCAACTCCTCCTCAACAGTCTTTTCAATAAGAAGAATTATGTCTTCAATCCAAAAGAAATTACGAAAACGAACACTCACATCAGCTTTGCCCCAAAAGCCCATGGAACGTGGCAGTCTATGGGGATTTTTTTCGGCAATAGGCAAACTAATAGGCACTTCTACACTGAGAGTCAGTTCATCTTCCTTTCCCAGTGAACCGTGCATTGAACATTGATAATGACCAAGATTCTTTGACGCGCCGTTTCGGACCTTTTTTAGAAAATAGGGAAATTCGACCTCGAGGTGGGATGCTTCCGCTTCGAGCCTGACTTTCATTTTCTCAAGAATAATGTGAAAACTCTTGATATCGATCTCACCATGAAATTCGTTTAAAATTTCAACGAATCTGCTCATGTGTGTCCCCTTGAACCGATGGGGCAGATTCACATACATATTAGCAGTAGCCACAGTGTGCTGACGTTTCTGGGCCTTATCACGCACGGTGATCGGATAGGAGACAGTTTTAACACCAACCTTTTTAATATTTATTCTGCGGCTGTCGAGTTGACTCTGGATATCTTTCATAAGATGATGATGTAAGATGCTACGCGACCATGCTGTCCTACCGCAGGCCAAAAAAGAGAAATCATTTTCCTGTTGGATGTTCTACTCTTCTCCCAACAGAACTCTGACTGTTTTTTTAAGTTCATCGAGGTTCCCGGACTTGACCACATATTCGTCTGATGCCCAGGTGCCAAGATCACGCTTAAATTCCTGATAAGCGCTACTCAATATAACTGGAACAGTGGCATTCAGCATCTTCATCTGACGCAAAACCTCTACCCCGTTCATGCCCGGCATCTGAATATCCAGAATAACCAGATCCGGGCTTTCATCTTTAAATTTTTCCAGTCCGGATATTCCATCTAGGGCAGAAATTACCTGATATCCCTCATCTTCAAACTCTTCCCGATAGACTATTTGAATAGATTCTTCATCATCAACCAGCAATATCTTTTTCATTGTTTTCACCCTCTGATATATTTCCCATCGATTCTCGCAAATATCCGGCAGCTTCTTCTGGAGGCAAAGGATTGATATAAAAGCCTGACCCCCATTCAAAACCTGCAATAGAGGTCAACTTGGGAACAATTTCAAAATGCCAGTGAAAATAGTTCAGGCCCCCTGAACGTAACGGTTCATTATGTAAAACAAAATTATATGGAATATTGGCAATACAACGGGACAATCTTTGTAATGATTCTGAAAATATTTCAGCCAGAGCTAAAAAATCAGCCTCATTCTGTGAAGTAAATCCAGACGAATGATTCTTCGGTAAGATCCACATTTCGAAAGGAGTACGAGGTGCAAAGGGGGTTATGGTAATGAATTTCTCATTCTGACATACAACCCGCTCTTTTTGTTGGATTTCCTGCCGAATAATATCACAAAAAACACAGCGTTCTTTGTACTGATAATGGGATTTTGCACCTGACAGTTCGGACACAATCATTCTCGGCAAAATCGGTAAAGCAATCAGCTGAGAGTGGGAATGTTCAAGCGAGGCGCCAGCGGCAAGGCCATGGTTTTTAAAAACCATAACATATTTAAATCTATTGTCATTTTCCAGATCAATAATTCTTTCCCGGTATGCTTTAAAAACAAGAGCCATTTTTGCCGGTGGCAGATCTGCAAAACTTTGATCATGCTGGGGACTTTCGATAATAACTTCGTGGGCGCCAATACCATTCATACGATCGTACAGCCCAACACCTTCCTTGGCAAGATCACCTTCAATGACCAGGGCCGGATATTTGTTGGGGACGACCCTTACCTGCCAGTCCGGTCCATTACTGACCGAGGCCTTATACCTGAATGCGTAAACTTCGGGGGGAGTAAAAGATTCATTACCGGGACAAAGTGGGCAGAATCCGCCACTCCCCTTGACATGCTCAACCAGAAAATCGGATGGTCTTTTCCTTCTTTCTTTGGAAATGATTATCCACCGGCCAAGAATGGGGTCTTTTCGAAGTTCCGGCATGCGCCTTTACAATCCTTTAGATTTTTCTTTAGTTTCCTGAGCGGTTTTACAATCAATGCAGAGCATGGTAACAGGACGTGCTTCAAGTCGTTTTAGTCCGATTTCCTCACCGCAATCATCACAAACACCGTAGGTCCCGTCATCTATTCGGGCAATTGCCTCATCTATTTTTGATAGAAGTTTTCGCTCACGATCACGAATCCTCAGCTCGAAGCTCCTGCCCGATTCGATAGTCGCTCTGTCGTTGGGATCAGGTACATTCGAAGTCTGATCAGTCATTTCAGACAGTGTTTTCCCCGCTTCATTTGCAATTTCTTCTTTTTTAGCCAGAAGCTGAATGCGAAACAGTTCGAGTTGATCCTTATCCATACACTCTCTCCTCAATACACTTGAAAATCAAAAAAATCTCCAGAATAATTACTTCCGGATATAAGTTCCACTTTTCCCACCTGTTTTTTTCAACAGACGTATATTGCTGATAACCATCGATTTATCAACGGCTTTGCACATATCATAAATGGTTAAGGCAGCAATCGACACTGCGGTCAATGCTTCCATCTCCACACCAGTTTTACCGCAAATTCCTGCTGTCGCAAAAATGTCAATTGAACTATCCTCATCACAATAAGCAAAATCAATGGTAACCTTAGTAATCATAAGTGGATGGGCAAGAGGAATCAGTTGATCCACTTTTTTGGCAGCCATAACACCAGCAATTCTGGCAATTCCAAGCACATCCCCCTTAGCCATAGAGCCGCTTTTCACAAGCTCGTATGCTGCAGGCGACATTTTTATATTGCCGGCTGCATCGGCAACACGAACTGTCTCCAGCTTGTTGCTGACATCAACCATCCTGGCATTACCCTGTTCATCAAAATGGGTAAGAACATCGTTCTCGTCTGTTGCCATGAGTTCGTTACCTGTGCCTTAATTTTTGCCCAAAACTTCATTAAACAATCGTTTAAAGAAACCTTCTTCTTCCTGGTGCTGACCATGCTGCTGACAAAGAGAGTCGAAGTCCCGCAATGCCTGTTTCTGTTCTTCGCACAGATTCGTTGGAGTCATCACCTGCAACTCTACGACCATATCTCCCTTGCCGTGTCCGCGAAGATTTGGTGCCCCCTCTTTTCGGAGGGTGAAAAGCTCTCCTGATTGACTACCTGCCGGAATATCAAGTGTTTTTCTTCCGTGCACCGTAGGAACCTCTACGGTTGCACCAAGGGCCGCTTTAACCATTGATATTGGAAAGCGACAGTAGATGGTATCTCCCTCTCGCTTAAAAAACTCATGTTCCTGCACATGTACAACCACATAGAGATCACCAGCAGCACCGCCACGACGACCGCCTTCCCCCTCTCCACGAAGACGCATCCGAGCGCCGGTGTCCACACCGGCTGGAATTTTCAAGGAAACTTTTTTTGTTTTCTCGACCAGTCCGGTTCCGTGACAATCGTTACAAGGATCAGTGACGATTGCCCCCTCTCCATGACACTGCGGACAGGTGGAACTCATCTGGAAAAAGCCCTGGGAGCGGATTACCTGTCCCTGACCATTACAGGTTGGACACGTCTGCTTCTGGTGACCAGGCCTGCTTCCCGTGCCTTCACAGGTCCAACACGTATCCTTGCGGGTCAATTGTACTTCTTTGGATACGCCATGCACCGCTTCCATAAAGGTAATTTCCACATCATAGCGCAGATCATTACCGGGAATGGGGCCATCCCTTCTGGCCCGAGCACGATTGCCGCCACCAAAGCCAAAAAGATCGCCGAAAATATCGCCAAAGCTTGAAAAGATATCCTCGGCATTACCAGGACCACGATAGCCGCTGTTTTTCAATCCGTCATGACCGTAAGTGTCGTATATCTTTCTCTTTTTTTCGTCACTCAGGACTTCATACGCCTCGGTGCAGGCTTTGAATTTTTCCTCCGCGCTTTTATCGTCAGGATTACGATCGGGATGAAATTTCATCGCCAGTTTTCGATAGGCCTTTTTGATTTCACCCGCGGTGGACGTTCTGCTGACGGCTAATGTTTCATAATAATCAATACTCATAATCTTTTATTCAGGCTGTTCATTATCAATGAAAATACTTCATGTTTTTTAAAGATACTTGCACTCTCCACTGAGGTACAAAAAAACCTCAATGGCAGTATGTACAAAAAACCAGAGCTATTTCACGTCAATATATATCAGGAAATCTCACTCACCGTGTCACTTTGTTTGTCAGTGGCACTTAACTGGTCAGGAAGATCTTTGATGTTCTCAAAGCCAACTTTCCCTGCGGCGATTTCTCTCAGAGTCATCACAATCTCTTGATTTTTACCATTAACGAGAAAGGGTTCTCCCTGCCTATGCTGCTTAACACGCTGCACAGTAAGATGAATCAGGTTGAACCGGTTATGGTCCCCGATAGTATCCAAACAGTCTTCACAAGTAATTCTAGCCATATTTACTAACCTCTCCTAGTATCCAGTCACGGTCGACAGAGTCTATACTTCGCCTGACCGACTACTGGTAATCATTTATCAAAGGGATTTTTCAACATCAGGGTTTCAGACCTGTCAGGGCCAACCGAAACAATATTGGCCGGCACACCAGTAAAATCCTCAATACGTCGAATATAGTCCTTTGCCTGAGTTGGCAGATCATCGAATTCCCGGACATTTTCTATATCTTCCAACCAGCCCTCAAGGCTTTCATAGACTGGAACCGCAACGCCTGCCTGCTTAATATTTGAAGGCATTGCCGATATCATCTTGCCTTCTAAATTATATGAAGTTGCAAATTTGATGCTTTTCAAGCCGCTCAAGACATCCAATTTGGTAATCGCAAGTCCAGTGAGGCCATTCAATCTGGCTGCATCACTGGCCACAACGCCATCAAGCCAACCGCACCTGCGCCGTCTTCCGGTGGTCGCCCCGAATTCACTGCCCTTTTCCTGTAACTGATCGCCTATTTCATCAGACAATTCGGTGGGAAATGGCCCGGCACCCACACGGGTTGTGTAGGCCTTCAGAATGCCAACAACAGCATCTATATGCGCTGGACCAAAACCGGAACCATTACAGGCATTGCCGGCGATAGTATTAGACGATGTCACAAAAGGATAGGTCCCGTGATCTATATCAAGTTGCGTCCCCTGTGCACCCTCAAAAAGAATATTTTGATTATTCTTTCTAGCCTTGTCCAATTCCACAGAAACATCACCATAGAAAGGTGCCAACTTTTCAGCATACTCTTGAAACAGCCGGTAAATTTCATCAAAATTAACCGGGGCTGCATTATATTTATTTGTTAAAAGGAAATTTTTTTCCTCTACAGCGATTTTTAATTTTTCGCGAAACAAGGAGTCATCCAGAAGATCTCCAGCCTTTATGCCGATCCTGCCGACCTTGTCAATATAACAGGGTCCAATACCTCGGCCGGTCGTGCCAATTTTCTTCGTATCAGACAGGGCAGCCTCTTTGGCCTGATCCAAGCTCGCATGGTATGGCATAATGAGATGGGCTCTTTCACTAATCATCAATCGACCTGGACTGACACTAAGTCCTTTTTTCTTTAATTCGTCGATTTCCTGAATGAGAACACCAGGGTCTATTATGACACCATTGCCGATCATGCACATCTTATCTTCATAGAGAATGCCAGAAGGAATGATATGAAATATAAACTTTTTTCCCTCAACCACAAGAGTATGTCCGGCATTGTTTCCCCCTTGAAAACGCACGACAAAATCAGCGTGACGGGTGAGTAGATCAACTATCTTCCCTTTACCTTCATCTCCCCATTGGGTTCCAACAACCACAACACTGGACATTTACCATCTCCTCTCAGAGGTTTAATTCTAAAATTCATGCGCCATGAAGACCAATTAGAGCGTGATCTATCCATGACACATCCGCACAAGACAAACCGACGAATATAGTCAAGTGGAGTATTATTGTCAATCAATCAAATTTTTCATGCCTTGGGATCTGCACGATAAGACTAATCATTGCAGAATCAAGACGTTATTTAGAAACATAAGTAATTCATGAAAGATATCATCACTGTTCAGACATTGACACTCCCCGCCAAATACCTTACATTGGCAATCTATCCGGTGTTATGCAAATTCCAGACAGGCAAATCAAAACCGTCAAAAAGGCTCGTTTTTCCTTTGCGTTAGCCGGAAAAATGTGACAAGCGGAACTCTTTATTATATTTTGTTTTTGCCACTCAGTCAATGTCACTCAATTGATATTGGACGGGGAATCGGCAATTCTCAGAGGTTACAGTTATGTTTGGCATTGGCTTGCCTGAAATGATCCTTATCCTGGCCCTGGCTCTGATCGTTGTCGGCCCGGATAAGCTTCCCGACCTGGCCCGCTCCCTGGCAAAAGGCCTTATGGAGCTCAAGAAAACAGCAGAAGGTCTCAAAGAGTCTTTCAAGGAGGAAGGAAATCCTCTGGACGAAATCAGACCAGACCTTGAAGAGGCTGCCAAATCACTCAAGCACAATCTCCTCGACACTCCTCCATATAAGCGTGATCAGATCACCGGGTCTACCGGTGTGAATCCAGCGGCTGAAAACGCCGCCAATGCCTACAAAGAGCTGATGAAAACGACCGGCAGCAGTGCCGAGACAGCAGATGATAGCAAAGACAGCAGCCCGCAGAAAAACGACAAAACTACTGAGGCTCAGTCTGTGGAGATCGACACTGAAATTGACCCTCCGAAAAAGCAAGGCGATCAGTAAGCAATAGAGAAGACATGGCGAAATACGATCTCCAAAGCACGGTTCCTGTTATAGAAAGGAGTCTTGAATTCTTCAGACCGCATCATCTTGAGCTCCGAAAACGACTCATCACCGTCTTCGTCACCATCGCGGTCTGTACTGCTGTCGCCTATATTTTTGCCGAACAGATCGCCGCCCTGTTTATTTCTCCCCTCTTTGCGGCAAGTCCGCTGGTCTACAAACTTGTTTACACCAACCTTCCTGAAGCATTCATCGCATATATCAAGCTAGCCTTGCTCGTAGGTATTATCGTCAGCATGCCGGTTGCTCTTTATCAGCTGTGGATGTTTGTTGCACCCGGACTTAGGAAAAATGAAAGAAACCTGGCAGTAACCATCGTTTTCTGGGCTACTCTTTTGTTTAGCGGAGGGGCATGCTTTGCCTTTTTTATAGTGCTGCCGAAGATGCTTGTCTATTTTATGAGCTACGCGACGGCAGGGCTTGAACCTTTACCAAAACTCGGCCTCTACCTAACCTTTGTGGCCCGGACAGTTATGGCATTTGGAATCTCCTTCCAGATACCATTTCTCATGGTCATGGCCGGGAAAGCCAATTTTTTCAAGGCTGCCTATTTTCGCAAGAAACGAATCTATTTCTATATGGCGATTGTTGGACTCTCTTTTCTGCTGACCGCCGGAGACTTTGTTGCATCGGGGCTCATGGCATTTCCCCTTTTCCTCCTTTACGAGGCAGGCATCTTCCTAAGTGCTCTCTTTAACCGGAAAAAGACTCGCAGTTCCAACTCGTAATTTTAGCCTTGCACCACTCAATCACGATTGGACCTTCAGCCTATTTCCTGCTTCAACAAACAACAGGAAATACAATATAAGGGTCGCCCTTTCTCGTCATACTCAATGGTGTCAGGCTGGAGTAGCTTGTTCATGACACAACCCTCGGCAATGTTGAGTCTGAAAAAATTATCTTCAAGCAAGCCATCATTTTTCACCAGGTGATTGTTTTCAATTCTGTAAGCGTTAATCGGATGATCTTCACAGAGGGGACATTGGTAGACGCGTCCGTTGGGGAAAATAAAATAATTTTCGGCAACGACACCCGCACATTCAAAGTTTTCATCGGGTGACAGAAAAACCTTTGGATACGTCACATGAATACCCTTCTCTGCGGCCTGACGGGCAACCTCTGGCACCGTATTGAGCCATTGCTGTCTGGTTACCTGAGAAACCTCCTCACTGTCACCCTTGGCAGATTTTCCACGTAAGCCTATCACCTGAATAAAAAACTTCGCCACTTTCAACTTCTGTAGAAGTGGCACCATCCGAACAAGAGCGTCGAGGTTTTTTCTGCTCACCGTATAAATAACGCTCACATTAAAGCCTGCACTGACAGCGCGTTGAATATTTGCCACACAGGTATCAAAAACCCCTTCTCCCCGTATGGGATCGTTCGTCTCTGCATCCGGCCCATCAAGACTAAAACTCAAATAATCGAGGACTTCAGGATTTGTCTTGGTCAAAAAATCATTAAACAGATATCCATTCGAGTCAACAGTCACAAAGAAACCAAGTTCTTTAGCCTTTTTAATTGCAAAAGGCAGATCGGGATGCAACGTCGGCTCGCCGCCCAAAAAGATCATATTTGCCTTTTTGTCTGGATCAGCAAAAAGTACCATCCATTGTTGCAACTGCTCTTCGGTTAATTGTCCCGTGCCATGCTGTTCTTTGTTTATATAACAATGGCGACAGGAGAGATTACAGGCCGTCAAAATATGAAAGAATATATTTCGTTCGCCCGGCTTAAAGCCAACTGTTGTTGCTTGTTTTTTCATCATTCATCCGTAATTGCAATATTTCACACCACACTCTTTCAATCCTGCTGTTCGAGCGTATATGTTGCCAAAAGACTATTTCTGAGATAATCGTTATCGGGATTAGCAAAGAATTTTTTAAACAGAGCAAGCCCCTTCTCTCTTAAAACCCCTTTTTCTATTTCCACATCAAGATCACAATAGAGAGGAACCAATACCTTGAGTGGTAAATTGGTCCCACCCCCCATTGCATCTTCGTAACTATAAACAATTTTTCGTACACCGTTGACAATCAGCGTTGAAAAACACATCAAACAGGGTTCCATGGTTGCATACAGAGTAACCTCTCCGATGTTTATTTCCTGCTCGCCATCGAGCAGTGATCGCACAGCAACCATTTCCGCATGATCCAGCTCATTGACCTTGCCAAAACTATTGCGCCTTCTGCCGGTTGCGACAATTTCATTTTGATATTCAATAACACATCCCACAGGAAAATCTCCGCAGGAGAGGGCTTGGCTCGCCTGTTGCAAAGCGATTTCCATAAATTTTTCGTGTTTAGTCATCAGGAGCCACCTCTATAATAAATTCTTTTCAAGAAAAAACGGTTATAACGATCGACCGTAGCGAAGCGCAGCGGTTTGGACGGCGGCATGGGTATGCTCTTGTACCAAATCATGGGCTTGAGAAACAAATGGCAGGTAAGTAAGTTCACAATGGGATGCACTCAGGCGAAGTTTTGGTAACAATGGGAATACTTTTTCTTTGTTGAGAATGGTATTGGCAAGAACACTTTTGATGGACTGCACTGCCTCTTGCCGGTCAAGTGTCACCGGATATCCATTCGCCACGCGCATAGTCTGCCCGGTCTGCTCTTGGGGAATTCGCGTTTGAGCTACGGTGAGCTGGGAGGCAATCTGCAAAAAGGCCTTGGGATTAATCTTAAAAGCCGGGACCCAAAAAACCAGCGGGAGTTTATCATATTTTTGCAAGACCACAAGAGGCTGGTTGGTAAAACGCAAATAGTCGCCAAAACTATTTAAAACAACTCCTTGACTAGAAACCGTTATTTGCCAAAACGGCAGATACCGGGCACTGGCATCATCGGATTTCACCACCTTCCACTCCAAAGGAATAAATCTATTATTACGTTCCTGCCACAGCGACTCACAATTCTCACACTGCAAAACCAGACTATCATGTTCCCCTGACAGGAGGCCACCGCATCCTGGACAAATGGTGGTAATAAAATGCGGTTCCCAGGAGACCTTGCTTGAGCATCTGTTTGGCAAATGTTTCTGAAGCAGTGCACTCTCACCAATCACGCTCTGACCCACCGCATCAATTAACTGCTCATCCTTGACATAACACGGCTGATATATGCGGCTAATGGTTTCCCCGATGAAGGCACGATGATAGGTGTTTTTTTGGGTACTATCACTAAAAAGATCTGCAACCATAACGGCGTAGCGAAAAACAGTTTTAGTGGGAACCGATTGTATAAGGAAGGCACCATGAATGGAAGAAACGACAGGCTTAATCCGCATCGCCTGGGGTCGGAGACCTAAAGAAACAGGTAATTGTCTGTTATCAAGACCCAGGCGAGTTGTATCGACGATTTTATGTTTTACCTCATTATCCCGTACATAAAAAATGGATCCTTTAAACCGAAGATATGGAACATAAATGAGCCGATCTTCCTCAAAATCATCTGGCAGTACAGCAGGCAGTACATAACGACTCCCCACACCTCCGGGCTTATAATTATGAACACCGCAGAAAGCACACTGAATAAGCCTGTCGTCTTCACACAAGACAATTGAAGCACCACACGAAGGACAGCTCTGTTCTATTGTCAGATCCATGTTATATAATCAATAACCAACCAACTAACAGGCAGACTAACACAGCCGTTCGCCGCACTGATTGCAATACATGGCGCCTGGCAAATTTTCTCCACCACAGATCGTACATCTCTTCGGCTGAGGTTTGCTATCAGTTGCCTGCCCGCACTGCGAACAAAATTTAGCCTTTGGGGTCAGATTCTTGCCGCAATTGTTACATCTGACGAGTTGTAGCTGCTGATGACCACACAAGGGACAAAAACGTGCATCGCCGGCAATTTCATTGGTGCAGTCGGGACACCGGATTTTGGCAACCGAAGGCGGCGGCGTCACCACTTGAGGCGTTGGCATTGCATTGCCAGCAAAGATGCCTGGCAGCAGCATTCCCATCCCCATTCCCAATCCAGCACCTGCTTCACCCTGAGCGGTGGCAGCTTTTTCCATGGCCATAGCCGCTTTGAGCTGAAGGAATTTTCCCATATCTTGGATCAGTCCCATACGACTCTTATCGTCAATGGCACTCTGAACCTCATCCGGCGGGGTGATTGAAGTTATATATAAATGACTTAGCCGAAGACCGAAATCTGAAAAATCGGTGGTGAGACGTTTTTGCAGTTCATCGGAGAGTTCATCAAATTTTCCGGGAAGGTTAAAGAGGGTATCGAGAGTCTGCCCGAGATAATCATTAAAACGGGAAACAATGACCATTTTCAGGTAATCGGAGATTCCATCGGTGTCCATTCTCGCCATAGTTCCGACCAGCGAATTGATGAACAAAACGGGTTGAACCACTTGAATATTATACATCCCATGGGCGCGCAGCCGGATAAGCCCCAATTCATTATCCCTGAACGCCACAGGATTTTGAGTTCCCCATTTAAGGTTGGGAAAATATTTTAAGTTAATCATGTAAACTTCAGCACGCAAGGGACTATCGCCACGCCAAGGTATCGAAAGAAGTTTGGTAAGCAAAGGAAGATTACCGGTTCTGAGGGTATATCTGCCAGGCCCAAAACAATCACAGGCCTTCCCTTTATAAAACAGAACGGCGGCCTGACTCTCCCGAACGGTCAGTTGTGCTCCAAACTTAATCTCCCCGGAACCCTGTTCCGGCAGACGATGGACAATCTCCTTTCCGGATTCATCAAACCATTCAATATTCTCAAGAAACAGCCCACCATCAAAGCGGTTCATCGGGACCTCCTCTAAATGTCATCTCTGATTTAAAAGCGTCATTGTAAACAATGACAAAAACATTATTGTATGGCTATCATATCATAAAGGTAATTATTTTTTGCAGGAGAAAATGGACAATGGAACATAAAGATCTTTGGGATTTGGAAAGTGCAATGAAGGTACTGACCCACGACAGTGTGGATAGTAAATTATGGGCAGAGGCTGTTGAATGGCTGATTCTCTATGGTCCACCAGAAGTTCGTCAACTGCTCATTGATGCTTCAACGACTGCTACCAAGAGCTCTTTTCCGGATCTCAAGCCAATACATTTCTCCGCAGACGGACAAGCCTACTATGACATAGGACAAATGGCTCAATCGCTTGGTATCAAAGAAGAGGAAGCCAGAGAAATCCTCAGGAAAAAGGAAGAAGAACATTCGTTAATCCAATTCCCTGATGATGAGGGCGGCATCGTACACTGAGTCCCCCGCAAACTTAAAAAGCGGAACCTACAACTCATAGAGTTTTTCATCGTGCACAGGCTTCTTGCCCTGCCGCAAAACATTCTTTTTCATTGATTCCAAACTAAAATTTTCTTCACTCAACAGGTCGCCCATATCTTTTTCAACTTGCTCAGGGTCTTCACCGCGCTCCATCCTTGAGAGAGCCTCTTCCATTGAGTCACCGAGATGAACCCCGGTCTGAGAGGTAAACTTCCTCATCAACGAAGCCATCTGTTTAGGGTCATCCTCCTTGATATGCTCCGCTTCACGCATCAAGGACTCGAAGGCATGTTCCATCTTCGTTTCATCAAGACCCAAAAATTGATCGTCGGTCGACTCTTTGGCCTTACCGATAGTGGCAAAAGTCGATATCTGCCTGGAAAGCTCCAGCTTGCCGCATTGAGGGCAAGCTGGAATTTTTGTCGTGTTTATTTTTGATGAGTAAAAATTAAAAATCACGTTGCACTGATCGCAGAAAAATTCGTAGATTGGCATGGCTCACTAATTTTTTCGTTTATTTAAAATAATTTTCCGGTGGGCTCAGCAAACTTCAGCCTAAAACCTCATCAACCTGTGCTTCGGTCACCTTGTCAGTAATAACCGTCTTGCCGATTTCTGTGGGCAGCACATAAAACACCTTGCCGCCGATAGTTTTTTTATCCGTTAAAAGATATCTTTTGATCCTTGCTCGATCAAGATTTTTTGGCACCTCAATTGGCATTTGAAATGATTGCAACATATCGATTATTTTTTTACAATTCTCTTCTGCAAAATGACCATTGAGAACGGCAAGTCTCGCAGCAGCGACCATGCCAATGGAAACGGCAAGACCATGGATAAGAGTATAATCCGATGCGCCTTCCACGGCATGACCAATCGTGTGTCCATAATTGAGAATTCTTCGAACCCCACCTTCTCGCTCATCTTCAGAGACGACATCGGCTTTTATCTTGCAGCAAAGATACACTGTTTTTTTGATCAACTCCGGTTCAAGATTCAGTATCCCCTGACGATTATCACGAAGAAAATCAAAGAATTCGGCATCGCGGATAACACCATACTTAATCACCTCACCTAAACCACCGAGCAACTCCTCACGAGGAAGAGTTTTGAGTACCGAAATATCGATAAACACTGCCTTGGGCTGGTAGAATGCGCCCACAAGGTTTTTGCCTTCGGGGATATCTACACCAGTCTTCCCACCAACCGAACTGTCAACCTGCGCAAGAAGCGTGGTAGGAATTTGGATAAAAGGAATGCCACGCATATACGAGGAGGCGAGAAATCCTGTGATATCACCGGTCACTCCCCCGCCAAGCCCTATGAGGGCATCCTTTCGATCAAATCCCAGCCGTGCCAGTTTACCGGCCAAATCTCCGATGGTCTGCAAGGTTTTGTTCGATTCACCATGGGGGAACGTGAGAAGCTCTGCATCAATGCCAGCGGTCTTCAGGTTGCCCATCAGCGCATCACCGTATAGACCAGCGACCAGGTCATCCGCCACCACCGCATAGCGTTTGGCAATGTTTCTGGTTTGCAAATCCTGCCCAACTCTTTGCAGGCAGCCATCGTCAATGATAATGGGATAACTTCTGTCCCCCAAGCCAACCAATAATTCCTGCATTATACCCTCAAATCATATCTTTAGCGCATCAGTACCAATTTTCTATTCCAAGATAACCTACCAGAACTCTATACAAAAAAAAAGGAGATACCGCGTTCCCGCGATATCTCCTCATCAAACAACAAACTATTGAGAATCAAAAATTACATTGCGTCGCCTGAAGCAGCACCTTGCATTTTGACTTCAACTTTTTCTTTCAGGCTGCCGTAGTACACTTTGAGGTGATCAAGAACTTCATCACGTCCAAAGTGAGGTACGATCTCAGTATTGTCAGAAAGTGCCTTACGGAGTTTGGTACCGGAAAGAATAACACGGTCTTCTTTACCATGATTACAAGTACGCAGAGAAGCCATACCGTCACATTTGTAGCAATAGAAGGTCCAGTCAATTTTCATTGGCTTGCACTGGAGATCTTTTCCTGCATCACCGGTTGTAGGGATGCGATCAAAAATTTCCTGAGCCTCGAAAAGACCGTAGAAATCACCAACACCTGCATGGTCACGACCAATCAGCATGTTGTTTACGCCATAGTTCTGACGGAAAGTTGCATGAAGAAGTCCCTCACGAGGTCCAGCATAACGCATATCAAGAGGATAACCAGCGTTGATAACATTCTTTTTAACGAAGTAGTTCTCAATCAGGATATCGATGGCCTGAACACGAACATTTGCAGGAATGTCACCTGGCTTGAGATTACCGATGAGTGAATGAATCAAAACGCCATCACAAACTTCAACGGCAATTTTGGCAAGATACTCATGAGAGCGATGCATTGGGTTACGGAGCTGCAGTGCAGCAACGTTTGCCCATCCACGCTCGTCAAACATTGCACGGGTCTCAGCAGGCTTGAGATAAACGCCTGGGTATTCTTTAGGATATTCACCTTCAGAAAGAACTTTAACCGGACCAGCAAGGTTAACGTCTTTTTGAGCTAAAACCATGATAACACCAGGATGATCTTTAGGAGCGATTTCCCAGAACTTACCATCTACAGACTCTTCGCCTTCACCCAAGAAAACTTTTTCGCATTCCCACTTTTTGTCTTCAGTGGTCATTGCATATTTCTCGGTAACCTTCATGGTTGCAAAGGTTTCACCTTTACGAACCAGTGCGATTTCCTCTCCTTCTTTGATCTCAGCAGCTTCTGCGGTGGTAACGTCAAGGGTAATGGGTACTGGCCAGAAGGTACCATCTGCCATCTGGAAGTTTTCACAAACTCCTTTCCAGTCAGCTTTACCCATGAATCCGGTCAGTGGAGAAAAACCACCGATTCCCATCATGATCAGATCGCCTTTAGTACGAGCAGAAATCTCGATCTGCTTGAGGCCAGCTGCTTTTTTAAGCTCTGCTTCACGTTCTGCGCCTTCAAGCAACGCACAAACCAAACCTTTTCCACCATGAGGTGCAACTAATTTAGACATAGAGATCCTCTTTTTTAAAAGTTTATACTAATAAAGCTTCCACCACTCATACCTATGAGCAGCAATAATGAACAGGCATTCATTTATAAAGGCTTATATATAGTTTTATCAGCCAAAAAGTCAAGCGAAAATCGTGGACTGATTCTTTAGAGGCTTCCCGACATTGACTGAAATAAAAAAGCGGCACGTCCTTATCCCACGCATGAAATATGGACGTGCCGCTTTAATTTTTCGCATTTGCACTAAAAATCAATTTTATTTTAATCGCTCTCTTTCCATGATCGTATACCAGATTTTACCTCAGTTGGTGTTTTCTGTGTAATAACCTCAATTGCTCCCGTGCTTGTCTGAACAAATGCTTTTGTGCCATCCTCACCACCCACATGAATATTTGGTGAAGTTGCCAATCCTTTACCCAAGCTTATTTTTCTAGTACTCTGCCTTTCATCCACAATTAATGTGCTTGTTGATCCCAGAATTGGATTAAAATAAGCAGTACCCGTTGTATAATTCAGCGCCCATAGCCAACTATTCCCACCTGCCTCACAAACATCCGGAGAAGGTATAAAGGTCGTAAAAGTAAGCGCCCCTCCCAATAACACTGCCTGGCCAAGGTTCCTCTCACCCATCAGATCCGCCGTTACATCATCAACAAAATTTACATACCATCCACTACTTATAGCTTGCGCTGCAACCAGAGCATTCCAAGTGGACTCTGTGCCATTGATATCAACTTTTCGAGTTGAACCTGTAAACACCTTGATGTTTGTTGTATCCATAAGATTACCCGTGACTGGTTCCCAGGTTTTATAAATTGGATCGACACTCGTTACTGGCTCTTTAATACCATAGAAGCTCTGTGGATTCATATCAGATCCATCTGAAGATACGAAATAGCGACCTGTGCCAAAATAGACCCAGTTATTTCCATCATTATCTAAAGCTACCGTGGCTCCAGCAGTAATTGGTTGCTCCGCATTAAACAAAACTTTATCAGACTCCCAATTTTGGGGATCCTGATCCTCGTCGGCATCAAACAGGTCATCAATTACTATCCTGCGCATTTTGCCTCCCCATTTAGAGCTATCGCCACTGACGGTGCCGTAATAAAGCACATCTGCATTATAATCGAGGTTATAGTCAGCGGTGACAGGATCACCCACAAAAGAGCTGTCGTCGAGCTCTGAGTACCAATGGAGCCCTTTAGTCAATACACCACGTGTGGTACCATCGGCAATATTATCATCCGGCAGAGTCCAGAGTTCATTGTCAGAAGCAAGTTTTACCATATCAAGCAGATAGAACTTGGCCTTTTGGGCACTCGCAGCGGTGTCCAATACATCATAAGCAGGATCTCCGTTTGCATCTGCCGGACCAGAACCAAATGCCAAAAACCACCTGTTTTCACCATCGGCATTATTCCCAAAGGTGCCATCATGATTCCCATCTTTCATCACTACCATGGTTGGATAACTAGTCGAATAACCCATTTCCGGCATCACAACCTCTCCTAACAAGACCGGCTTGATCTCGGGATCAGTGATGTCAAATATCAGAAATGACGATTTCATAATCAGATCTTTGGTATCGTCATATGCGCCATCTGTTTTATCAACATCTGCGACAATGCTCGCCCCACCAAAACGCAACCCAACAACCATGATGGTTCCCCACCCATGTGGGTGAAGCCCACCCACCGCGTCAGATGGGAAAATTTTAGCGTCAAAGATCCGGGGTTTCTGGTCAACGTAATAACTATGCGCGTATCCAGGCTCGGTGAGCCAATGCAGGTGAGGTAAGAGATTAAAGGGGATATACGCCCATAGCTCAGCACCTAATTCAGGCATTGTCGTTGAGTTATTGCAACCTACGTCATTCCCAGTGGAAGAATCGTAGGGATTATAACCTGTGGTAAGTTCTCTACAATACTGTTTATGATACCCATCGTAAAAACCGCCATTAAAAGCATGGAGCATACCATCATTTGCACCAGTATAGACAACTATTCTGCGGTTTTCATATTGTTGAACAAAGTCCCCATATGAATCATCTCGATAAAGTAGATGGTATCCCTCTGACGGTTTACTTACCTCGGTCGGCGTTGAGTAAGCAATATCGCCAAGCCGCCAGGTCTTTCCATCAAACTTTCTAGGCCGCAATTCCGTGCCGACGATTTTATTCCCGTTAATAGTTAAAGGTTCTGGACTGCCATCTGCATCTACCTCGTCGAGTCCCCGTATATACTTGATCTCTCTTCCCGTTTCGGCGACCAGAAATTCTTCGAAATCTGCAGTTGTTAAAGCAGTTATTGTCGCTGGTTTATCGCCAAACGAGGAATAAAGGTGCAAGTATGGATAAATCTCATCAGTATCTTTTAATTTATTAACATCTGGTGCAGTCGTTGGCCAGGTGAAATCCTTAATTTCACCTGAATCTACAATATTATTCCCATCTCCATCCACCCATGTGAAAATAAACCTCTGCATAGTATCTGATATGTATGAACTTCTATTTTCCACTATATTTGCGTCGGTTATAGAATTGAGCCAATCAGATGAGTTCCATAAATATTTTAGAGGAAATGCTTTGCCTACAGCTGGCGCAATATTCCATATTCTTTCACGCTTTTGCAATTCCCCATCACCATTCACATCATAATACCGGTAAGCATCGACTCCGTCATACTCAATGATGGCATCAAGTTCTTTCACAAAATCATCAGTAGTACTGCACAACGTTGGATCAATGTCAGTATTAAACTCAGTATCAAGTTTTCCATTGCCATTGACATCTTCGGTGTACTTAACTCCATCAATAGTTATTGTATCAAGTTTACAATTCATATTGATATCTTCATGATACACCCTGCCATCGCCATTCAAGTCCGGTCCTTTAACATCAAGCTTTTTATTGGTAAATGTATCTTCACGCATATTACCATTGGCATCAACCAAGAGACTATGCACCTGTCCGACCCAAGTCGCCGTATTGGTATTTGCCGTGGAATCGCTTATTGTTGGATAAAATATCGATTGATACACTGCCCCTTCACCACTTCGGGTGTTGGAAATTACCGAAGCAGCAGTCCCAGAAGAAGCTTGAGCAAGAATATCACCAAACGCTCTATTCAACTGTTCTTCAAGCCGGAGAGGATTGGTGACATAGAAATAGGTATCCGGAATGCCATTCTGATCCTTATCCCATTCTTTTCCACCAGCTCCATTTGGGATACCATCGTTATTGGCATCTTCAAATGCCCCCCATTTCGCGGCATACCATAAAGGATTTGTCAAAAGCTGTGCAGTAACCTTAGTACTGTCCTTAGAGGGGGAAAAGGTTCTGCTTGCACTCAAAGGTTCTGGTATCCTCGTATCAAACTTGTACACCACGTCTCCAGCTTCTGAAGTATCAAAATCTCGAACTTCCAGGTAGGTACCATCTGTACCATCTGTACCAGAAATTATATATCCCATGTGTTGGACATACCCACCAGCTGCATACTCAGAGACAAGTGAGATCTTAACTTGAGTAGCCTTTAGAGGGTCGTCAACATCGTCCCCAACTGCGTCGATCAATTGATACTCATACACAACTATAGCATCCATATCATGATCAGCACCTTGCTCAACATCTTCATAGTTGATTCTGAATTTCCCATAGGTGGGTGTAAGAATCTCAACGAAAAAATCGACAATGGTATTGGTTGGGTTAAAGGACATCGCGTTACCCTTATTAGCAACCGTCTTGCCGAAAGGAACAAGAGTTATTTGCTTTTTATCGGGACCAAGAGTCAATTCAATTCGCGGCAGCGGGGATGCCAATCCAACAGCATAGGTAGTGACTTTTTGATCTAAATCTTTATCCAAACGTAAATCCGTTATGTGACCAAAATAAGCAACAGAAGCGGAATAGTATCCTCCCATCTTGGTTGGCTCTTCTGGACACAAACCTCGAATATCACCCAAACCATCAACAGTCTTTGGCGAACATATCGAATCGAAATCGCCCTTGCTCTGACCAATATACCTATTACCACTGATCTCAGGCTCATTAGCGGTTATCTTGTCGGCATAAGTTTGTGCATTAAACGATCCTAAGGTACCTGTGAAAGCTGGGGAACCCTCAAAGTCTGAATAGACACCAGGAAGTTGGTCCGAATCATAAGAAGGGTTAATATCGCTCAAAACCAACATGAATGGCTTTGAACAACTATCAAAACCGCCATCAGCTTTATCGTATGGATCATTCCAGGTTGCTTTAGGCAACCCTATGGTGTTGTAAGCTGATGATAAATTAGGTGAATAAAGCTTGCTGTCATCGTCATTAGTTGATTTTTCCACGTAGTCATAAGCTTTCGTCGCCGCTTTTGCCCCGGCGAAATAACGCTGGGTCTCGTACATCATCTCAGCGATAGGATTTCCCCAGGCCCGACATTGACCTTCCTCCATTGGCCCAGTTGTGATCCACCCGCAATTCTGATTATAAGTATGATCGCCATAGCTAAAGCCATAAATACGCATCTTATTCAATGTTTGAATAATGCCATTAACGGATTCCTTAATTTGACCAGTGTTCGCATCAATTTCATCATTGATATCACCAATGCGCTTTCGCAACACACCACCAGAGGTGTTTTTAGCAGCTGAACCAGTCATCAGGCCGAAATACATGCGTTTTGACTCGCCGTGGCGTTGCAACAAGCCTGTGGGCTTGTACTGCCCGTTCGGATACTCTTTACAGTTGGTTTCAACTCCCACTGACGGATCACAAACCTTCACTCTCACGTCTATGTCGATGATTTTCGATGCCGACAAAGCAAGCTTGTAGGTACTTAATACCAGTCCAGTCAATTTGGTATTTGGAATTATTATCCATTTATTGTCCGAATCTGGCCCATTCCAGTAGAGATAGTATTTGTCATCCCCTGTTGCTTCCTCCATTCTGAATTCTATCGTATGGCTACCGGCACTGAGATCCGAAATAGTAATTTCGCCCATCTGGTATCCTTTTGCCCCATGGGCTCCGTAATAGCCAGAAATTCGTTCTTTGCTAGTTCCACCATCAATAATCACTTCAACCGCATCATCACCGTCCACACCAAACTGATACGACCCAGCCTTTGTAACGTTGAGCGTCCCCGTGAAGATAGCCAGGTAATTATTTTGATCATCCGCACCCGAATTACGCGAGTCAGAATAACCGTAACCGTCCCTATAAGGATTTCCCTCTCCGTCAATCGCACCGAAAGTAGTTGCATTGGGTGATGGATATTTCTGACTTAACTTGTTCCGTTTGTCCCAATCAGTCCAGGGGCCTGATCCCATTATGTTTGCAGAGTTTGCATAGGTCTTAACAATATTCTCGAATCCCAAGACAGTACCGTCTACCCCTGTTTCGTGGCCATCAGGATGCCCGGGATTACCAGACCCTGAGGTCTCAATCGAATTATCTATGACCGTTCGCTCTTTTGAAACCCATTCCCATATTCTATGGGAATTATTTAGGGCATACCTTAGAATAGGGGTGCCATTATCAGAAAGTGATGTCGTGGCAAACAGATGACGCAGAGACAATTCTTCCAGAGGGGCACTAAATGGCGTGTATTTGTTAATGTCATAACCATCAACCGCAATGCTCGTATACTCCTTTCCCCAAGAGTGGGCATCCTGGGGTACATAGACCCTTTGTAAAACTGTACTGCTGGTGGTATCGGTAGAGCGGTACCCGCCGTAAAGCACTTTCCTCATTGTGTCCATCCTGGACATTGTCAGATAATTGAGGTAATCACCACTCCATTTTGTCCCATCACAGGTTTTATCAGTCGTTTTCGACTTTGGGTTGAAACGTGCATCTGTGGTCGAATACTCGTAGCATTTATGACTGTCAAAATAACCATAATAATCAATAGACGGCGTATAGCGTATATCTAAAACACCATCCTCATTAAGATCAGAAGCATCGTTATACGCCTCGTAATACAGTTTGTGATCCCGCCCCATTACCAACATAACGAGAGGTGGGGCTCCGGAGGTGACAAAAGGTGGAATTGCCACATAATCGGCACTTGTAGCGGCAAGCGACTTTTCTGATCCTGAAACTCCCTGAACAGCACACAAAACAAAGCACAATAGTGCTATTTTATTCTTCAGCATATCATCCACCTGCTAACGAAGTATTTCAATTTGATAAATCCGATTTCCTTCGGCCATGACCTGCACCTCATCTCCCCGACGAATATCCCCTATGTCAATTCCGGGTTTATAAACCACATCCTTTTTTTGTATCACTTCACGGGCGACGGCCTCTTTCATGATAGTGTATTTGACGTTGCCAACAACCATATACCTGTAATTATTATCATACCACGGAGCCCTAGTCACCTTTCCCGGAACCCAGAAACCGACAGCAAAGGCAAATTGCACAAGAGTCATAATCGTCAAGAGTGCTAAGCAGCACTTCAAAGTCCAACTTTTTTTCATAGAGATACCTCTCTGTAATGGAGTTACACCAAAACCGGTTCCACTCAACTTGTCCCAATGGCATAGATAATCGAAATCGTATTCGATCCTAATATTTACAGTTGCCTTCAAAGCCAACAACATGGCGCCATTCTATTTCGACAATACTCTCACTCATCCTATTGCCGATATGTTGGGAATACACATCATAATTAATATAGGCGCCACCACTAGCCATCCCCTTTCCGCGGCCCTCATACCCCGCCGCCATCTGCAAGCCAGCACCTGTTGCTATCGCAGTCACTCCACCTGCTGTTATATTTGTGCGAGGCAGTTGTGTGCCTTTAAGATCGGAAGCATCGTAAAAAAAATAGGCATCACGATTAACATCGGTGTGTTGTGTGTTAGTTGAACTATCCTTTGTCGTCCATTTATTAGGATCATTTTTCCAAAGTGCTAATGAATTTTTCTCGATCAGGACATTACCATCTATCAACGCACTACCACTTCCTTCTGTCGAACTAAAACCATTAGGGCAACTGACATTTTCTTCAATCACAACCCCGGCAACACTTGTCCCGCCATCCGCCTCATAAAATGCACGTTTATAAAGTGCATCATTTGCAGACATAGTCGATTCAAAGACAGATGTACTAATCGACGAAACACCTAACAGGGTGACCACAACCAAGAGTAACAATGTAAAAACGAGAACAAAGCCTTCCTCGCCGGTTTTGACTGATTGTTTCATTACTAGTCCCATCAAAAATTTGGATTCAGCTTATAATAATCGTGGGAATACAACACGCCTGCATTGAGCCCACCGTTTTTCACTACCGTCACTCTAATCTGCTTCACTCCCATTAAGGGCCTGTCATCGGCGACATTCCAGTAAACTGCATAAAGATCTGTAGCTGCTGGAGCAACTGCGACCGTCGAACTCACCGTACCATCAGGTCTTATATACCTCACTCCATCAGGCGAGCCTGAAGCGGTGTCATCAATGTTTTTGAATCCATCTTTGGCATCTCCGGCACTGTTTTCCAAAAGAGGATCGTTGTAGTCCAAAGCTAAAAAATCCTCTATCAGGTATGTCGCCCAAGTCGAAGAGGTCGCGACACTGTTGGCTCGTCCGGCCGTAGTCGAAGAGCGAACCTGCATTGCATAGCAGGCGATGATGCCTATGGCAAAGATGGCCATCGAGACCAGAACCTCAATCAACGTGAAACCCTGATGATCTTTGACATTTTTCCAGTTTTTATTGAGAGTAAACATAGTTATCACACTTAAATTTGAAGATTTCGACATTGCACAATAAGTGACATCATCCGCCAGTGAAATTTGCCGGGATTTGCGGGTGTCCAATCTGGAGGGCTAGCAGTAGTAAGAGGTGGAGTAAATGTGCTATTATCAACAACACCTGATGTTTCTCGAGCCGAATGCCCCATAATTATGATTTTGACAGCACGAATTTTCGTTAGATCAGTTGGAGCCTGCGTCCAGGTGCCATCGTCCAAATTGTATTCAAATATTAATCGATTAATATTTTCGGCTATTGGCTGTAGACCTCCTGTTCCCCCGGTCTCTCTTCCAAGGGAACCATTACTATTTATTCCAAAACTCACTTCCTCACCGGTAGCTATTGTTCCATCACCGTCAGTGTCCATTTTGAAATGCAGTTCGGGTTCCTTCGCTGCATTTTCGATACTTACTATGCCTGCAGCTGGCGCTTTCCCTGTTGGATTGTAACCAGCCATGCGAATTTCTCGGGCCATTAGCTGTAAAGCACTGCGCAAGTCCTGTTGTAGGGAAGTTACATCCTGAATAGCATTATTACTCCTGCTCTGGCCGGTATAGGCCATGGCCACAACAGCCATCAGCATGCCTGATATAGCCATAGCGACCATCAATTCGATAATTGTAAAACCTCTTTGTCGAATATCTTCCATCATCAGTTTTCCTCAGGATAAATCTTGCTCAAAAGTTGTTTATTGCCAAGTACTACCACCATCCGTACTGACCTCAAGCTTTGTATGACCTGCTATGGATAATGCAACTTTATACTGCGCTTTTGAATTTGCATTTGTTGAGAGAATCTCAACTGCTCCAAACGTTCCTATAGGAAGCCCACGAGGAGTGAAACCGGTTTTTTTCCCGGTAAAATTTATCTTGGCGATCGGCATACTGCAACCAATAGGGACTAAATATTCTTCCACAGGTGTACTGGCACCGTCATCCAATGTAACAATTGCTTTCCCAGCAGTATTAAAATCAATCACTGTATCGAAATGCCTTTTTACTGCAGTAACCTGTGCTTTTCTAAACAGAGCCAACAGATCATTTGCACCTGCCTTTAGTCGTGCATTATCACGGTAGCTGAGAATATTCGGAATAGCGATTGCCGATAACGTTCCTAGAATAGCAATAATTACCATCAGCTCGATCAAAGTAAAACCATGTTGTCGCTGACCTCTCTTAAGAGCAATGCTATCGTTCACCTTTTTCATATATCAAACTCCTTTGGATTTCATCAGAAGGATTTATTTACTCAAAAACAACACCTGCAATTTGCAAACCAGCTTGTCAATCGACAACACCCACAAAGGCTAATTTGTTGTTTATAAAAGTTTTTTTAACTAATTACAGCTTAGCGGAAAGCTTTAGTTAAAAGAATAATCGGCGTTTATTTTATTAAATCATTTTACAATATAAAATAATTTAATAACTCTACTGCTTGTGCCAGCGCCACCAAATGAACACTCAGCTGATATCATACTCTTTCAATTTACTCAGCATTGAGGGATAACTGATCTGCAAAGCATTGGCGGCTTTACTCTTGTTGCCATCGAACTGGAGCATAGCCCTTGCTATCAATTTAGCTTCCATGGTCTTTTGCGCCACCTTGAGTGAAAGTCCATTAGCCCCGTCCAGTTTGTCATCAAACCGCCGTCCATGCCCAACAGAGTTCATATTATCGGGAAGGTGCTCCCGTTCAATCATATTGGTTCTCGTCAACACCATTCCCCGCTGGATAACATTTTCTAATTGCCGAACATTTCCCGGCCAGGAATAATTCAGCATCACATCCATCGCCTCAGGAGATACTGATCTAATATTAGCATCGAACCTGTTGTTAAATTTTTTTACAAAATGATGACACAAAGGAGGAATATCTTCTTTTCTCTCTTTGAGTGGAGGAATAAAAATATGCAGAATATTAAGCCGATACAACAGATCTTCTCTGAATTGCCCTTGAGCAACCTGAGCCTGAAGGTCTCGGGCAGTCGCAGCGATCACCCGAACATCGACACGTTTGGAAAACGACGCGCCAACAGCACGCACCTCCTGTTCCTGAAGCACTCGCAATAGTTTGACCTGCATTGCCAACGGCAATTCGCCAATTTCATCAAGGAAGAGCGTTGAACCATCTGCTTCTTCAAACAAACCTTTCCTGTTATTGTCAGCTCCGGTAAATGCTCCCTTGACATAGCCGAACAACTCACTCTCCAACAGATTTTCCGGGATACTGCCACAGTTTACCGCAAAAAAAGGCTTTTTATTGCGATCTGAATATTTATGAATCCCACGGGCCACCAATTCTTTCCCCGTACCTGACTCTCCTGTGACCAGAACAGTGGTATCATAACTGGCTACTTTTCTGGCAAGAGTATACACATTGCGCATCCCTGCACTTTCCCCTACCATCATATGGAAAGAACCGACTTGCTGGATTTCTTCGATTTCATCCTTCAAACGGCGATTTTCCCGCCGGAGAGACTCACGTTCTTCAGCTTTTTTCAGCGCCAGCAGAACCTCATCCGACTTAAACGGTTTTGAGACAAAATCATACGCCCCCGCCTTCATAGCCGATATTGCCAGATCAACAGTGCCGTAAGCCGACATCATGATAACAGTTGATTCCTGCAGGTCATCTGCACCTTTATCCAGAAACATCATGCCATCCATCTGCGGCATCTTCACGTCACAAAGGATAAAATCAAAGTGTTCTTTTTTTATCAACTCGAGAGCAGTCTGGCCATTATAGGCAGTTGTAATCTGATACCCATGCCGCTCAATCATCGCTTGAAGCATATGGCACATATTTTCTTCATCATCAATGATCAATAACTTCATCGAACTCCTCTTGACCGATGGTAGTATAAAATCATCATCATTCCAACGCTCCAGCGTGGGAAGGTAGCTCAGGACGCTCCAGCGTCAAACATTATTAAAATCACCTGAATAACAAAAAGGAAACTTTATAACTACAGTTGATCCTTTACCGAATGTACTTTCGATCGATATCCTTCCGCCGTGAGTATCGATTATCGGACAATCGCGATCAAGCGAAAAAACAACTACAGTCAAGTTTATCACGTTGACCAGCCAATAGACAAATATTGCTTTGTGATTTTTAAATATGTTGTATTTCTCTAATGAGAGTTATTACTAAACGAAGATTGCTCAGGTTTTGGTAGGATAAAGGCGAATTGGACTACACCGCAAGAGATCAAAGCACACTACAAATCGGCAAGTTTCCTGGCAGGCAACCGAGTAGTGTTCAATGTCGGCGGGAATAAATATCGCCTGATTGTCAAGATAAACTATCCCTACGGTACGGTTTATATTCGCTTCATCGGCACCCATGCTGAGTATGACAAGATAAAAGCAGAGGAGATCTAAGATGAATATTTTTCCAATCCGAACAGAAACCGATTATGAAGCAGTGCTAGCACGTATTGAGTTGCTTATGGATGCTGAGTTTAATACTCCTGAGGGTGATGAACTCGATATTTTAACGTCACTCGTAGAGAGTTATGAAGCAAAACACTTTCTTATCCCTGTATCTGATCCCGTCGAAGCGATCCTGTTCAGGATGGAGCAGATGGGAATGAAACCCAAGGATTTGTCACCTATTATTGGCTCACGCTCCAAAGTCTCTGAGGTGCTTAATCGTAAACGTCAGCTTTCTTTAGCGATGATACGGGAACTTCATGCACAATTGAACGTTCCCTACGAATCATTGATCGGCGCAGGGGTAGGAAGTCAAACTTGACTTTGTGCACGGGATTGGACCAGTACTTCTGTATGAACCGGGGAAAAAGCACCAGCTGCAGAGAGTGGCAGCTCTATGTGCACCGTTGATCCTTGGCCGAAAGTACTTTCGAGCCATATCTTGCCGCCATGGGCATCAATTATCGAATGAGACACAAAGAGTCCAAGACCGGTACCTTTCCCAGGGTCTTTTGTTGTGAAAAAAGGATCAAAGACAACCTCTAGGTCTTTCTTTTCAATCCCTGCTCCGTTATCTTCAATTCTGATATAAACATTAGCCTGATTACTTTCGCTCTCGGAAATCTTTCCTGCTGTGATCGAGACTTGGCCCTCAATGTCACCCGCTTTTGACTCAATCGCGTCAAGCGCATTCAAGAGGCAGTTAAGAAATACCTGACGAAGGCTCCCTGCATCACATTCAATAAAAATATCTGCAGGAATATCTCTCAATAAAGCAATCGGTGGATTGTACTTTTTCAATGTGACAATCTGACAGATCCCTTCAAACAGCCCACTTAAATTGACTGAGGACATTTCATGCGACGAGGAACCAGCATAGTCAAGGAGTTGTCTGATTAGCTTGTTTATTCTATCGAGCTCATTAAGCGCTCTCTGGGTAAACTGTTGCTTATCTTCTTCTGCAAGATCTGCTTGTTGCAGCAACTCAACATACCCCTGAACAATACCTATAGGGTTACCGATCTCATGGGCAAGTCCGGCCGACAATCTGCCAACTGAGGCAATTTTTTCGGTACGGACCATTTCTTTTTGGGTCTTGATCAGCTGTAAGTTGGCAGCTTCAAGAGACGTAACCATTTGCCGCAACTTTTCCCTATCCGACTCAATCCGGTAGACCATAGAATTAAGAGCCATTGATAATTGGCCAAATTCATTCCGGTTTTGTTCTCCACTAAAAAGAAAAGTGTCTGAATCATGATAAGATTCGGATATTCTGACCATTCTTTCAACTGGTTTTACGGTGATTGAGATTAGCCGAAAAAAACCAACTACAGTTAAGAGTATCACGTTAACCAGCCAGTAGACAAATATTGCGTTATGATTTTCGAATATACTTTCGTAAATCGAATCAAGTGCAATGATGACCACCCCGGCTTGAGGCTTTTTGGTGCCAATAGAAGGCAAAGGTTCCGCAATAAGCAGATACCTATTTTTAAGAGAGAGGAATCCCAAAGGATTGTTTTCAAGTCGGATAATTTCTGCTCGAGAAAGCGCTGATTCTTGGGCGAGTTTGAGCGATTTTGCCTGTAATTCAGGCAGACCACTTTTCAGCCAATACTCCCCGCCAGAGAGGACCACTCCAACACAACTCCTGCCAATTGTGGTACACGTAGTTTTGAGGGCGTCGGAAGAATTGGCCTGGGTTGGATTCTGAAGGTTTGTCTTCGTCGTGAAGCCAGACTCCCAAACCAATCTTGCATGTTCAATCTCAGAGCGAACAACCCCTTTCTGCCAAAAGGCTATAACAACTATATTGCCAAGCAGGATTGCAAGAATTAACAGGACGGCGAGTGTTACAGCAATTTGTATTTTTAGTCTGTTTAAAAACATGTCGTCTCTCTGAGGGCGTTTGTAACAGCACAAGTAAAATATTCATTTTCATAGTTATATCGATTAATTATTCAACACTATTCTTCAATAAGATATAACAGCGCACACATAGTCAATACAATTAAAATACCATACACTACTCGAAGACTGCCAAAGTGACGTTTTTTGTCACCCGAGTAGCCTAATAATGTCAACAGCACCACAAAGAACACCATGTGATCTATCGCATTTACATGATCACTTTACAATTTATATTCTTTAACTGGTTGCAATATATCAACAAACAAAAATATCACCGTAGACGATTTGACTATTGGCATTGTCTTTGCGTATACTAAATCAGTCTGAAACAGATGTATTTAAAAGAGGCACTAAACACAAAATTTGAAGGAGAACAAAAATGAAAAAACTGAGAATTAACCACAACGAAAAAGGCTTCACCCTGATCGAGCTTATGATCGTTATCGCGATCATTGGTATCTTGGCTGCAATTGCCATCCCTAACTTTGTTTCTTACAGAGACAAAGCATTCTGCTCTTCTGCAGAATCTGATGCTAATTCTATAATGAGTGGTCTTGCAGATTACTTTGCTATTCCATCAAATGTATCTTTTGCTGACATATCTGGTAAGAACGTAATAGATTTTAAGGGGTCTAATTCTCTGACTTTAAGTGGTAGTAATACAGCTGCTACAACACAAACCGTTGGCGCTACAGGCAATACCTATACCATCGTAGTTACTGATGCGTCAAAACGATGTCCTAAAAATTACATGGATGCCTCTGAAGCTGCAGGAACTGGCTGGGTTACCTCCAAGAACTATTATGTAAAAGTAATGTAATTTGCTAACTCAACTTGAGTGTTCCGGAGTCAACAGAATCATATTCTGTTGACTCCGGTTTTTTTATTCCTCTAACCTATTTTCTCAATTGATTGGTATAAAAAAATCACAGCTGTATATTTGGTTGTATGTTGCTGTTAGTACAGTCATATTCTCACTGCTACTGCTTGCATCTGTCCCCCCTACCAGCCGGGATGCACTAACCCACCACCTCTATGTCCCAAAACTTTATATTCAGCACGGTTCAATTTTTGAAATTCCTGAGATAGCCTTTTCATATTACCCCATGCTGCTTGATCTTCTTTATATGGTTCCGCTAAGTTTTGGCAACGATATTATTCCCAAATATATACATTTTTGTTTTGCTCTCTTTACGGCATGGCTTATATTTGATTATTTAAAATTTCGACTGAATAGCACTTGGGGGATGATAGGCGCGATATTTTTTCTATCTCTCCCGATCATTGTCAAACTTTCAATTACAGTCTATGTAGATCTCGGCCTCATGGCCTTTTCTGCCGCATCTCTGCTCATGTTGCTCAAATGGGTAGAAAACACAAAAATTAAATATCTTATTTATGCTGGCATTTTTTGTGGACTTGCTGCCAGCACAAAATATAATGGATTAATAACAATATTCCTTCTCACTCTTTTCACCCCCATTATTTATAGCAGAGCTACTGAGGGCACCAGAAAACATTCTTCTTTCCATGCCATCGGCTATGGAGCTGTTTTTTTCATTTGTGCTCTACTCACATTTTCCCCTTGGTTGATTAGAAACTACAATTGGACTGGTAACCCCGTCTACCCGCTATATAATTCAATTTTTCAGAATTTTCGCTCGCCAACAGCAGGCCAGTTATCAACGGACATTGCGCCACCTGGCGACAAAACAAAAGAAATAGCCAAGCAACTTACCTCTCGTTCAAGTAATGTTCTTGCCAACCGAAAAGTTCTGTACCATGAGACGTGGTGGCAAGCAATATTGCTGCCGGTTCGTTTCTTTTTCGAAGGTCGAGACGACGATCCACGATATTTTGATGGCAAACTGAATCCATTTTTGTTTTTTCTGCCCTTTTTCGCATTTTTCTTCTTTCGATATCCAAAGAATGTGAAACTCGAACAATATGCTCTTTTGAGTTTTGCGTGGCTCTATTTTTTGTTCGCTTTTTTCCAGGGAACCTTACGAATTCGTTATATAGTGCCATCACTGCCCGCTCTTGTTATTCTGGCAACGTATGGTTTACATAATCTGGCGCAACAATTCCAGAGAGCTCACAATTATATTAAACATCAACGTAGCATAATAATGGGGTGCATCCTTGTTTCAATATTTCTAATCAACGTTATCTATATCGCTACCCAGTATAAACTCATTGCCCCCCTTTCCTATCTCACAGGTAAAGTTTCACGTGATGAATATATTGCTAAATTTCGCACTGAATATCCTATCCAACAATACACCAATGAACACTTAACAGATGGCGATAAAATCCTTGCGATTTATGTCGGAAACCGTGGCTATTACTTTGATTTTCCAGTGATTTTTGACCCAAACGGCAACAGAAGCTTGCTTGGAGATCTGATTTTTTCTTCTAACAGCCCAAGTGAATTAACTCAAAAACTGCTCGATAAAGGATTTTCCCATCTTTTTATACGTTTCGAATTATTCACAGAAGTAGCCAATAAGAATTTGCCACTTGAGAAGATTAACTTGTTCAATACATTTCTAACCCAAAATACAAAACGACTTACAGCAAATAAAGAGTATGGTCTCTTTCAACTGATCAGCAACGTTTCTAAATTTTAGCTAATTCACATGACTAATGAAATTTTTGACCAAAGACTCTAAAGAATCACTTTCATACCAATATTATTTCATTCCTGTCCTCGTAATAACTCTTTTAGGAATCGCCGATACCAGCTACCTAGCTTTCTCCCATTACAAAAATTATACGGATATAACATTTGCCTCTTTCTGCGCGCTGTCAAATGCCATCAATTGCGATACAGTTTCCCAAAGCCCGTGGTCT
This sequence comes from uncultured Desulforhopalus sp., assembly GCA_963677465.1. Taxonomy (GTDB): domain Bacteria; phylum Desulfobacterota; class Desulfobulbia; order Desulfobulbales; family Desulfocapsaceae; genus Desulforhopalus_A. The sequence goes on from OY781976.1 coordinate 2,787,353, forward strand.
ATCTTTCTTGGCGTTCCAGTCGGACTGTGGGGGTTCGCCGGCTATTTACTTTTTTTTGCCCTTTTAATATCCGTTCGGAAACAGTCAAACGCTAAAATAATACTTTGGAGCCTTTTACTGGTTCTTGGTTTAATATATTCCATTACTGCCTTGGTCTTCGCCTATATTTCAACAGTAAAGATACATGCCTATTGTATATTATGTATTTTAAGTTACCTGATCAGTTTTGGATTATTATTTTATAGCTGGATTATCTGGCGACGTTTTGGTCAGGGCAACTTTTTCACATCATTTATTCGATCTTTTCATATCATTTTCAGTTTATTGAAGCTGCGGATTTTTATTATAATCTTTGTAACACTTCTTCTTGGACTCAAAATTTTCATTCCACACTACTGGGATTACCAGGTGCCCTTTAATAGCAAGACGGTTCAAACCGGCATCACTGTTGACGGTCATCCATGGATTGGTTCTCCAGAACCAGAAATCACCATAGAAGAGTTCACTGACTACCAATGTTTTCAGTGCTATAAAATGCACTTTATGCTTAGAAATCTGATAGTACAATTCCCAGACAAAATCCGCCTTGTTCATCGCCATTACCCGATCGACAATGAAGTAAACCATTATGTTGCGCCTCAACCGTTCCACATTGGTTCAGGACGTCTTGCGTTACTCAGCATTGCTGCCGGCCAACAAAACAAATTCTGGCAAATGAATGATCTTATCTATTCTGAATTAAGAAACAAACAAACATCTTTTGATTTAAAATCACTTGCAGCAAAAACAGAATCAGATTTCAAGCAACTTATTGCAGATATCCAGTCACAAAAAACCTTGAAAATATTAGAAAATGATATCAAAGTAGGGCTTCGCCATAAAATCAGCGGCACTCCTACTTACGTCATTGACGATACTGTCTATGAAGGATCCATCCCTGCTGAAATCATTCAGGAGATAACTATAAAAGACTAATAATACAAGGATGTTACAAATTCATATTTCAAAATACGTCATTCAAATAGTCTCAATAGTTTATTGCCGAAAGCCAGCGCTGATTATCGTTGCCAATACCGGGTATCCATGCCGTTTAACACCTATTCTTTCATATGGTTCCTTATCATAGTTTTAGCTATCTACACTCAATGAGTAGTTGGCGTCTTCGAAAATCCCTCCTTCTCATTGCAAGCTATCTCTTTTATTCCGCCTGGAATCCATTATTTGTGCTGCTGCTGTTTTTCTCTTCCTTTGTTGATTGGACAGATCAGCCGATGTCAGATCTTTTTATGCAACAAAAGTACAAAAGCATTTCGGCAAACCACTGGCCCAAAAGCCTCAATCCTATGATGAGTTTTTATCAACCTACGCGCGAGAAATAAAAGATCTACCAGAATATGACAATTCGTCTTTTCTGAAAGACAGGGCTTATTTTTTCCGTTTGATTAAGAAAATCGAACAAAGAGACAAAGAGACGGGAAGGTTGTCATTGTCAGGTTTCCAACTGATAAATTGATATGGGAAATAGACCAGAAAGTTCGACTTACCAGATGGGTCTCATCTCGACCTTCGCGACAAGGCTGAGTTTACGTATGAGTTGCTTAAGATTCTTTTTTCTGATTAATTAATCATTTGTATACTAGCTTTTTTGGGTCTTTGATTTTTTTTCTGCCTTGTAATAATCTATAATACGGAACCAAGCGTAAAATTAACAGATTGATTGCCCACTTCCTGTCTTATCTAATTTTTTCTTGTTTTTTCTTTGACACTGAGCAACCAATTTGCATATAATGTTCTTAAATACAGAACATTATACTATGGAAACAATATTCACAGGCCTCATAACTTCCAAAATGCGAATTCGTATTTTGATGCGACTCTTTCTCAATCCAGACGGAAATGTGTATCTCCGAGAATTGGCCAATGAATTCCAGGCTTCGCCCAGTCACATTAAAAATGAACTTGATCAGCTTAAAGTAGCTAACTTGCTGACAAGCAAAAAAAGTGGCCGCCAGGTATTTTTCTCGGCCAATAGAGACCACCCTGTTTTCAATGAACTTCATTCCATGGTCAAAAAAGCCTTGGGTATGGACCAAATCCTCGACTCCATGCTTGAACGACTCGGAAATCTGGAAAAAGCAATTCTCATAGATGACTATGCAGAGGGAAAAGATACCGGAATCATAGATCTTGTTTTGATTGGCGATGTTGACAAGAATAATCTGCAAGATCTAACCGCAAAAACTGAAAAATATATCAACAGGAAAATACGAACTTTGACTTTGACGGCTTATGAATACACAGAACTTGCACCAAATTTAGACAATCGTCCAAACTTTGTTCTTTGGATGAGACAGGAAGATAACAGTAATTAAAGCTAATACAATGATACCTTGTGAAAATAGTAAGTTGAGAGTGTGACGTCAATGCAAATAGATAATAAAAAGAACAAACCTGTTCGTTCTCACGAAGATTTCCTTGTCTTTGGCGCACCCGCGATTGAGGATGACGAAATCCAAGAAGTCATTGCAAGTATGAAAAGCGGCTGGCTGGGAACTGGTCCCAAGGTTGCAAAATTTGAGCAGGACTTTGCCTCCTATAAGAACACCCAGCGCGCAATTGCTGTCAATTCCTGCACTGCAGCCTTACATCTCAGTATGATTGCGGCCGGAGTTAAACCTGGAGATGAGGTAATTACCACCCCACTTACCTTCTGTTCTACTGTCAATGCCATCATTCATGCGGGGGCAACACCGGTACTTGCAGACATTGATCCATTGAGCATGAATATTGATCCGGAGCAGGTAAAAAACAAGATTACTGCAAAAACCAAAGCCATCCTACCTGTCCACTTTGCAGGTCGCTCCTGTGATATGGATGCATTGGGTGATATTGCAAAGCGATACAAATTAAAAATAATTGAAGACTGCGCACATGCCATAGAAACGAAATACAAAGGCCAAAAGGCAGGTACTTTTGGAGACTTCGGTTGTTTCAGCTTTTATGTTACAAAAAACGTTATCACCGGTGAAGGCGGTATGGTTTTAACAAAGAATGAAACGGATGCCGAACGTATCAAGATCTTGGCCCTTCACGGTATGAGCAAGGATGCCTGGAAGCGCTTTAGTGATGAAGGATACAAACACTATCATGTGGTTGAATGCGGATTTAAATATAACATGATGGACCTGCAGGCTGCCATTGGTATCCATCAGCTCAAACGAGTAGAGACAAACTGGCTGCGCAGACAAGAGATATGGAATATGTACAATGATTCTTTTGAATATTTACCGATAACCATTCCTGCACCTGTAGAATCCAACACAAGACACGCCTATCACCTCTATACGGTTTTGATAGATGAAGAAAAGGCAGGTTTCAACCGTGACGAGTTTCTAAATGCTATGACTTTCAATAATATCGGCGTAGGTGTTCATTATCTGAGCATTCCCGAACACCCCTACTATAGACAGAACTTTGGCTGGAAACCTGAAGACTACCCCAACGCCATGCGAATTGGTCGGCAAACAGTGAGTCTGCCGATTTCATCGAAACTAACGAACAAAGATATTGAAGATGTAATTAAGGCAAACAAATCAATATTCAATATTTGTAGAAGCAAACAATGAAGACTGTATTTTTTTGCGGACATAAATCACGATACGGGATTGCCCATCTAAAACCTATACTTGAATCCGAATTTCAAGTACTAGCTGTTATTTTAGCGACTGATAGTCGTTGGGACCAGTTTTATCAAAAACTCTTAGGGAAAAGCTATTATGAAGCTAAAGATCGGCAACCTACACTGTCTTTTAAATCCTTTTTGAAACAAGTAATTTCCGTACGATTGCTAAAGCTCATACAAAAGGTTTACAACAAAGTTGTGGCAAGAGATGTGTTTTTAAATGTTAAAGTCCCTGTCATATATACTTCTGACGCAAACGGATCACTCTTTCTCGAAAAATTAAAAACTATAAACCCAGACCTTATACTATCTGCCGCCTACCCCCAAATATTCTCTAAAGAATTAATTAAAATACCCGTTTACGGTGCTGTAAATTTCCATCCCTCACTTTTGCCAAAATTCCGAGGAGCGCATCCTCATTTTTGGGCAATAGCAAAGGGCGAGAGAGAAAGTGGACTAACAGCTCATTACATGACCGAAAAAATTGACGACGGTAATATCATTGAACAGGTAAATTTTCCGATATGGCAATATACATACAGCGAATTTTATCACAAAATCATAGAGGAAACTCCTACAATCGTAAAGAAAGTTGAGTTATTTTTCATCGAAAAAATTGGAAGTGTACATCCACAAAAAAATTCGGAAGCTTCATATTTCCAAGAGCCAAGAGATATCCATAAAAGGATTTTCTGGAATATCAATTCAGCTGAGGACATTAACAATCTCATAAGAACAGAACAGGCATTTTTCTTTTTTAGAAGTTTCAAGATAAAACCTTTAAAAGCCAAAGTTACAAAGACAAATCGAAACCTGACGAATAATGTGAATGTCACACCTGGCACTATTGTCGATGTAAAAAGTGATTGTCTTGTAGTGAAAGCTAATGGTGGATGTATCAATATCTATTTTGTAGTATATTGCGGTAAAAAGATGACATCTATGGAATGGATTACACGACACAAAATAAATATAGGAGAAGTAATTCTTTAAATTCAAAAAATACTTCCTGGAATTACTATTGTTAATAGTATTTTAATGTCCATTGGATCTATTTTTAATATGGAAACGGATTAATTTAATTTTGTTTCAGAAAACCCAGCTACAGTTGTTGGGGATACAAGGGATCTTGATAAAAAGTATTTATAAGATTCGAAACTGGAAGAATGGTATAGCGAGTGGCAAAAGAAATAAAAAACTTTCTAATCAATCATATTCTTGACCGACAGCTCAAACAATTTGCATCGGAATATTTTTCTGGCTGCCTAATCGACATTGGCTGTGGGAAAAAACCTTACAAGAATTTACTTGCTCCTTACGTTACCAAACACATCGGTATCGACCATCAAGACACTCTGCATGATAAAATTAACATCGATCGTTTCGGGACAGCATATGAAATACCTGCCGATGATGGGGAATTTGATTCCGTCCTCTGCTCTGCTGTTCTTGAACATTTAGAAGAACCAGAACTTGCTCTACGCGAATGTCATCGTATTCTTAAACAGGGAGGAGTGGCGATTTATACCGTCCCCTTTATCTGGCATCTACATGAAGAACCAAGAGATTTTTTCAGATTTTCTAAATATGGTCTTAAATATCTTTTCGAAAAATCAGGATTTGAAATCATTGTGCTAAAAGCACTATCTGGTTTTTGGGTAACATTTGGCCAACTGCTTGTTTACTACTTGTACCGTTTTCATCGTGGTCCATTACGATACTTTCCAATTATACCAGTAGTTAGCTTAGTCATTCAAGGCATCTGTTATTTAATCAATTCTATCGATAAAACTGAAGAATGGACATGGATGTATCTGGTAGTAGCGAGGAAACCCTGAGTGGGTCTTAAATACCAGGCAGTCACTGGCGTTAAATGGAACTGCGTCTCTCTGGGAGTAAACACTGTCCTCCAATTTATTACTCTGACAGTACTTGTGAGGCTTCTTTCTCCATCTGATTTTGGATTGATAGGGATGATTATGGTGGTGATTGGATTTGCCCAACTCTTCTCGGACATGGGAATTTCAAACGCTATTATCTATCGACAAGATGCCACTAAACCTGAACTATCCAGCCTATACTGGCTTAATGTCATGGCCGGTATTTCTGTTTTTTTGATTGTATGCGGCATCGCCCCTCTTGTATCTAGATTTTACAATGAACCGCGTCTTGGCAACCTTATATATTTTTCAGCTCTGATCTTTCTGCTTACGCCTTTTGGTCAACAATTTCAAATTCTTCTGCAAAAAGATCTAAAATTTGAACGATTAGCAAAGATCGAGATAATCACTGTTTTTGCTAACTCTGCAACTTCAATAATTCTGGCAATTTTAGGAATGGGCGTAATTTCCCTCATCTGGGGCCAATTGGCTAGCACTTTTTTACGGGTTCTACTTCTTGTTGTTTTAAGTTGGAAAAAATGGCACCCCCATTTCCATTTTGCCACAAAGGATGTAAAAAGATATTTAAATTTTGGCCTATACCAAATGGGTGAAAAGGCAATAAATTATTTTAACTCAAACTTTGATTACCTTCTGATCGGTTCTTTGTTAGGTGCCGAGAGTTTGGGTTATTATACTCTAGCTTATCAGTTGATCATAAAACCTGTATCAACCATCAATTCTGTAATATCCAGGGTGGCCTTTCCAGTTTTTTCAAGGATTCAGCACGATAACCAAAAATTAAAAATGGCATTTTTGAAAATTTTGCGGATATTATCCATCATAAACTACCCTATTTACGCTGGAGTAACTGTAGTAGCACCGATTGCCATCCCCCTGCTTTTAGGTGAGAAATGGTTACCTAGTATAATTCTTATTCAGATCTTGTCGATTGTAGGCATGTTTCGTTCAACAGGTAATCCTGTAGGATCTTTAATCTTATCAAAAGGGCGAGCTGACTTGGGTTTTAAATGGAATCTCGCGATTACAATAACACAAATTCCTGTACTCTATTTTGGTGCAAAAATCGGCGGGTCTGTTGGTGTGACCACTGCATTGGTCGCTCTGCAGTGTCTTTATTCAATATTTAATTATTTGATTCTTATACGAATACTATTAGGTCCATGCCTGCGCGAATATCTTGGCAGTATTTGGCCGGCATTATGGATGAGCTGGACAATGGCTGCTGCTGTTTTTTTTACGAGAGTATTCTTCCAAAACTCATCAGCTTTGCACTTCTTGGTCACACAAATTTTCTTCGGAGTGTCTATCTATCTTTGCCTTATGTGGTATAAGCAGAAAAACCTTATCATTCAGATTAAAAATATGATTTTTAATAAAGGATTTGACGTTGTCTAAAAATAAAGGTGTAACCATTCCGCTAAAGGTAATTCACAGTTCCCCCATTTGGTTACCGCAAACACAAACATGGATATACAATCAATTCCGCCACCTGCCGAAAGATCAGATTGAGACCCATGTTGTATGTGATCAAACGGAAAACCTAGACCAGTTCAATGTTCCTAACATTCACAGTCTGAGTGGAAAGTCTAAACTTAGATTTTTTTGGGACATCGGTCTTCGGAAATTTCGTTTAAAAAATCATTCTGGTTTATTAACTCAAGTTGCTAAAGAAATTGGTGCAAATATTATTCATTCGCACTTTGGACATAGAGGATGGGCAAATATTGCCGCTGCAAACAAAATAAATACGAAACACGTCGTCACTTTCTACGGTCATGACGTCAACATGCTGCCACAAGATCCGCTATGGAAAAAGCGGTACCGACAACTCTTTGCCCATGCGGATCTATTTCTTTGTGAAGGGCATTGTATGGCCCAAACACTTAACTTGTTGGGGTGCCCTGAAAATAAAATCAAAGTCCATCACCTTGGCATAGAAATTGAAAAAATAGCATATCAGCCAAGAAAATGGAGCAACGCACAACCATTCCGCATACTCATTGCTGCTCGATTCAGAGAAAAAAAAGGGATCCCTTATGCCCTCGAAGCTCTTGGCGCTATCAAAAATGAAATCGATTTGGAAATAACAATCATTGGTGATGCTTCCGCGGATCCATCCAGTCAAAAAGAAAAAGATTGCATTCTCAGAACAATTGACAAAGTTGGTCTTAAAAATAGGACCCGCATGCTTGGATATCAGCCACATGCACGGTTATTCACTGAGGCCTATAAACATCACCTCTTCCTTTCACCTAGCGTTGCTGCTTCAGATGGTGACACTGAAGGAGGCGCACCAGTTTCACTTATAGAGATGATGGCAACTGGTATTCCCGTTATAAGTACCACTCATTGCGACATACCAGAAGTTGTTAATTATGAAAACAAGGATTGGCTTGTTGAAGAACGTGATGTCGAAGCATTAATTAAACGAATCCGGTGGGTATGCCTTCATCCTGAAAATTGGGAGACTATGCTAGATATCGGCAGAAACCATATCGCAACTAATTACAATGCTGAAATTCAAGGTAAAAAACTCGCTGAAATTTACAAGTCCTGCCGCTAATGGAAACCCCTCCGGAAGCGTATTGATTTTGTAAGCAAAATAAATTTAAGGTCAATCTGAAGTGAACCCCAATATTAGTGTAATTATACCCGCTTATAATTGTACATATTTGCTGGGTAAGTGTTTAGATGCTCTTTCTAAACAAACCTGCTATACGTCTTTCGAAGTTATCGTGGTAGATAACAACTCTAATGACTTTAGTACGCTGCAACAGCTTTGTGGTCAATACGAATTCGTTAAGGTTGTCAGAGAATTTCATATAGGTTCTTATGCTGCGAGAAACAAAGGTTTAAGTATAGCTGAAGGGAATGTTATCGTATTCACGGATGCTGATTGTATACCTTATCCTGACTGGCTACAAGAAGGGTGGCTTTTTCTTAACAAAAACCCGGATACTGATTTACTTGCTGGAAGGGTGAAAATTTTCTTCCATGCCCCAAACAACCCTACAATTGTTGAGCTATATGAATCATTTTTTTCTTTTCAACAAGACATCAACTGTAAAAAAGGTATAGCCACAACAGCAAATCTTTTCATTCGACGAAATGTTTTTATGGACATTGGCAATTTCAATGCAAGCTCACCATCCGGTGGGGATATCGAATTTACACAACGTGCTACAAACCATGGTTACACACTAAATTTTTCAAACAATGCAGTAGTAGAACATCCAGCGAGGCGCAATTTAACAGAGCTGAGTGTAAAAATCAAAAGAGTGAATTATGGTGTTTTTCTTTTACGGAAAACATGCCCCTTCATGAAAAAACAATTCGAATTGACAACAATTGTTTTCAAAGGAGCTATGCCACCATTTCTTAATATGGCAAAGGCCTGGAGGAAAGGTCAAGACGCCGAGATAGGACTTGGACAAGTATTAGGCGTCTTTGCTATACTATTCTATAATAAATACTATACATTATTTTTGAGAATTGGTTATCTTCTGGGTATCGGTAAAAGCAACATTCGCTGAACCTACCACTCTGGAATGGATAATCTATACAAAACGCCCATCTCTCAACTCTGCAACTTTGCAGATATTTTCTGAAACAACATTTAATGAAACATATGACTTGCTTTCTTCAAAAACTCCCAGAATCGTCAAAAAAGTTTCTTCGGTCAATTAGTAATTGTATAATGAAAGTGTGGTACCATGGCCATGCACGATATTGCCCAGTTTGTGAAAATTTTTCACGTAAGTTTCGTCATTTTGGTTTAGTGCCACGAGAAGATGCGCAGTGTATTCTTTGCGGGGCGTTGGAACGCCACCGCTTTTTGTGGGTATATTTACAAAGGAGGACAAATCTCTTTGATGAAATGCCGCGAAATGTGCTTCATGTTGCAGCAGAGCAATGTTATGAACAAATTTTCAAAAAACTATTTGGTCAAGGCTACTTAACTGCTGATTTATTAAATCCCCGTGCGATGATTAAAATGGATATTACCAATATCCAATATGCAGATCAGTCATTTGATGTAATATTTTGCAATCATGTACTGGAACACATACAGGATGATAACCAAGCTATCGCGGAGATATTTCGTGTTTTAAAGAATGATGGCTGGGCAATACTACTCGTGCCGCTTACCAGTACAAAAACATTCGAAGATCCCACTATCACTAATCCTGCATATCGACGTGAAGCTTTTGGACAGAAAGATCATGTTCGAAGGTATGGGCCAGACTATGTTGATAGACTTCGCAAAGCCGGTTTCCAAGTTGAAATAACCGAAGTGATTGATCTGTTGAATGATAATGAAATAATACAATTAGGTTTATCACAGACCAAGGAAGACATCTATTACTGTACCAAAAAAATAACCAACCCTGGATTCTAGTAATAAGTGGAGAATGGGTGACCAAATATCATCTAGATTATAAACGCACCTATTCCAAACCCACTACATAATAAAAGGCTAACGACGTATAAAAAGAGCAGATGGTTTCATAATTATAAGTAAAATTGTCTTCATAAAATATTTCCCAAATATTCCAAATTCCTTATCAACAACGGCAGAAATGCATATGTTTATATATTGAATTAAAAGAGATGTGGGCTGTGTACAAAAATCATCTTTATACTTCTCCACTATTTTTTCCACCCCTCGCCACAATCCTTTTTTTCTTGTTATACTGTCATCGTTAATATATGCAATTGTCAAGGGCTGATCTACAAATACGAATTCATTGGATTGTGATAACCTCAGCACCAAATCCCAATCCTGAAATCGATTTAAATTTTCATCAAATAGTCCCACTTTATGTAATAATTTTTTTTCTACGATCAAACTTGGTGTTGTTATGAAATTTCCCTTAAGTAATTCATTATGAAAATTATGTAATCCACTTTCAATTCGTCGACTTTTCTTAGGAATATATATTTTTTTGTTTTTATTAATACGTATAAATCCACAAAAACAAACCTTCCCACCCCCATCGCACCTTTTTAAAGCTTCAAGTTGAAGTTCAAGTTTATCCGGCATCCATTCATCATCACTATCATGGAAAGCGACATAATGACCACAAGCAGACTTAATTCCTAAATTGCGGGCAATATTAGCCCCTTTTTGCGTTTCATTTCGAATATATCTTATTCTTTTATCGTCTATTGATGCTATCAAACTTGAAGTATCATCAGTTGAACCATCATCGGAGATGATAAGTTCAAAATCTTTGAATGATTGTGCAAGTAAACTTTTTATAGATTTTTCTATGCAATAGCCTCTATTGTAAGTCGGCAGTATTATAGTAACTGTTGGATGATTTGTTATTGTCATATAAAATATCAGTTGTTTATCAAGCTCATGTAAAAAGTCACCACACAGGACAAAAGTTCCGGTCTTTGAACCTATGGGGGGAGCCCATTTCTTGTTATGACCATGCCCAACTCTCAGACAGAAAAAATATTAGAGATGTCACTACAAACATCAAGGCCCAGTAGCAGTTGGGCTTATCATTTGGACATAAGGACTACAAGCATCCGACGATAAAATACAATTTAATGTCAGACAATCTAAGTGCGGACTAATACCTCCCAAAATGCGGACTATAATGTCAGATACAATCTAAGACCTCCCAAAAAACATTTACATTAGGTATTTTTCTTCTTTTTTTCAACAAACTTGGTAATTCCAAAAAAACCACTATTTTAGCTTTAAATATTATCCAAATTATTTTTTTTTTGTTTTTAAGTATTTCTTTTTGCTCTTTCGACAGTCCCCCTTCTCCCATTTTCTTTTTAGCATTCTTTATTATTAAAAAAGTATAATAGGGTTCAAATAGTATATATTTTAATGGATAATACTTAATTAAATTACGAAGTCTATTTCTCTCAATAAGGTAAAATTTATGATACGGAAATTGTTTAGAAGTTGCGGAATGTTTATGAAAACAAATAGCATCAGGAAAGTACTTTGACTGATACCCATTTAATTTAGCTCTAATTGCTAAGTCATAATCTTCTAAATATGCAAAGTAACTTTCATCAAACAAACATCCTAACTTCTTAATAATATTGGTTTTATACAGAGCACATCCAGCACAAGATCCAAAGATATCTTTTGTTTTATTGTATTTTGAAACAGATTCACCCTTGCCCTCATTGATAGCACCTCCATTCAGTAAGGGCAGTATTCCGATAGTATTAATTTTATCTTTATCATCGTAATAAATTATCTTAGGGTTTAATGAATAAACATTTTCTTTTTGTTTCTTAAAAAAGGAGACAAACAATTCTAAAAAATTATCACACAATTCTATATCATTATTTAAGGTTAGAATAAATTTCCCTTTAGCTTTATTGAACCCCAAGTTATTTGGTTTTGCAAATCCTAAATTTTCTTTTAATTGGATGACGCTGGATTCAGGAAATATTTCCTTAACATATTCAACACTTCCGTCGCTAGAACCATTATCAACAAAAATCAATTCATAATTAGTATAACTTTGTTTTTTCAAACTTGGTAAGCATATTTTTAAATGTTTCACCCCATTCCAGTTAACAATAATAACAGTTGTTTCAACCATTTTTTGCCTCCAGTATTTTTTCTACCAGATTTTTAACGCTATTATGTTTAACAAAGATAACATCACTATTTGTGAACACTTCTTTATTTGCTTTATTATCTCCAACAATAGTTTTAATCCCACAACTAACAAATTGATATGTTTTGCCAGCAATAACTCTTTTTGATTTTTCGATATTGGAAAAATGGCCACCTAGACACAAGTGTGACCTGCAAATTTCACTTGGTAAATGATTATAATCAATCCAATTAACATATTTAATATTAGGTGAATTTAATTTTGTTTTAACTGGCCCAACAATTTTAAATTTTATACTCTGATCAATTTTATATATTTCTAGTGCTGATTTTTCAATAATTTGTAATCCATGTAACGGGAGTACAGTTCCATACCAAAAAACAGTATATTCGTCACTCTTTTTAATCTTAATAGGTTGAAACAAATCTTTATTGCAACTTACATATAAATAATCAACATTACTGATTTTAAGTTCGGTTTTAAAAAACTGTGCATGTGCGTTGGTATCAACTAAGACAATTCTTGATATATTAGACAAATATAGGTCATACCATTTTAGAAACCTACCGATAAAAGTATTTGGCGAAAAAATTTTTCTTTCCAAACATAAAGTTTCATATACAGATACAAAATGATCAAAAACAATAGGTTTGAATGTGAATAAGCGAACAAAAGGTAGTATTTCAAATCCTCTAAATGCTACAAATAATATGTCGTGTCTTCTAAACAGAACATCTTTTAAAGCTGTTAAGTATTTAAAAGCACCAGATTTAATTCTAACATCAACATTGACATTGTTTTCTTTCAAGTATTTCAGTAAAGTTTCAGTTCTTGTATAACTTTTTTTATATGTCGATAAATAAAGTATTTTGGGGTTTTCTTTATTTGAAATTTTATTTATAATGTTATTCAGTTTTTCTTTATTATATTTATCCACATTTAACATTTTTATTGTTCCTGAAAGAGGTCATCCCCCCTCCTGCTAGGCGGTCAGCATTCTGTGAATGGTTGTTTATATTCTATCGTTATGTAATATTTCTTGTGGAATCATGCAAAGTATGAGATCCAGAACCATGTTTGGGACACGACGTATAGTTATCACCCGCGCAAGGCGATATGACCGAGCGAATAAGGGAGATTGTTCGGCAAACTTGTGAGCATTTTGAAATCTGATTACGACAAATCCACAGCAATCCTCAAATGATGTTGTGGGGTTGACCTGGATTTGTCGTAATCAGATCAATAAAAATTTCGGAGAACTTTCACTGGATTCTATCATATCGCAACTGTGCTATCTGCTCTGAAACCAAACCTATCATAAAAGCAATGACGGATGTCGAAATTAGCAGGGCCGACATATTTGTAAAACGTCCCTGAGTGAAAAATGTGAAGCAGTAATACCCAATTCCAGTGAAAAAAAGAAAAAAACTTATAGGCAAAAAAATACGGAAAGGCGAAAAGAGTGTGGCAACCTTGGAAATAATCAAGAAAAAACGTATTCCGTCTTCAATAAGCTTTATATTGCTTTTACCCACTCTTTTTTTGACTTCAATGGGCAAATATTTGATGCTTCTGCCGCTCCGCAAATAAGACATGGTAAGAGTGGTTGGATACGAAAAAGTGTTTGGCAATAGATAGATGTACTGCCCAGCAGTACTCTTTCTAACCAGCCTAAATCCTGATGTCAGATCCTCAATTTTGAATTTCGTCACATAAGTAGCAAATTTATTATAAAAATAATTCGCCAGATCACGGTGCAAAGCAGTATCAGATTTCTTTGTTCTGGCTCCTATAACCATATCATAGTGTTCTTTGTACTCCAGCAAACGTCCAATATCTTCAGGATTATGTTGACTGTCTGCGTCCATCATGATAATCCATTCACCCTTAGCTACCCGTAAGCCAGATTTTATTGCAGCACCATTGCCTATATTATAAGGATGTGGCCAGACGTTGGCTCCGGCATCCATCGCTACCTGCATAGTTTTATCTGTTGAGCCATCATCTATAACCAACACCTCAAAATCCGGGTGCAATTCTTTAATATGACGTACGGTATTGCCTATGCTTTTTTCTTCGTTAAAGGCAGGTATTAACACGGTAACATCTACTTTACTCTTGGCACTCACGATACAAACTCCCTAAATTAACTTGTTATTCAAAGGAGACAAACAACAGCTGCACAATATTTTCGCAAATCATTCAAATGGCACGTTATGACAGTATACAACGCCTCTTCGTCGATGTCCCAATAGACATGCACCAAAAGATTGCGAAAACGTGCCATCTTCTGCAAGTTGTCAGAAAGATCGGCTGATATCAACCCCGCCTCACACATAAGTCGAAAACAGTCAGCATAGTTTTCCGGTACTTTTTTGAGTTGTTTCGAAGAGATGTGATAGCAAAGACTTAGAGCAGCCTCAATGGCGATAAGTAATCGATAGGATGCTATATCTTTTGCATCCTGATCCTGCAGGAAGGCTTCTTTCGACATCAGACCTATCTTTTCAAGACGAGCCAACGAATCAGTAATTTCTCTACAGCGGTTGCGTACCAAATCATGATTGAGATTCATGCAGAGAATGCCTCCTTCGTGGCCTGACTCAGTATTGGCTTCATATCCAGATAAGACCTTACTGTGTTTTCCATGACCTGGCACCTGATGTCTTCATTCTTTTCACAGATCAATTTTCCTTTGAGGACATTATAGAGAAAAGAGACTGGAGCATCGTTCAACACCCGAACATCCACGGGATAGCCTGTTTTCCGGATCAGGACTGTTGCAAGATTATTGGCATCTTCAAACATTTGTAAACGATTGTTTCCAGCATAGTAAATGCCTAGGTCAATATCGTGAAACGGAATATCTATATCTATGAAACTACCGAATATATAGGAAAAATGAATATTTTCAGTCTTCATGAGAATCTCGGACATTGCACTCGCTATCTGATCTTTCTTGTCAGCGTTGGCTTTATAGTATTTTCTTTTTATAAAATGCATTGGCTACTTAGATCATTTTCTTTGACGCTGGAGCGTCCAGGACTGCATTCCCACGCTGGAGCGTGGGAACGATGGAAATTATCTTGCCTCTTTTACTGAAAATCTCCACGATAGTAATTCTTTCTGTTTTCGATCAATTCCGGTCTGCCATCTGCACCAAGTCACACAGCTCATCGGCCATCTCGTTGATGATTGTTTCATCCTGTCCTTCAACCATGACTCGAATGACTGGTTCGGTACCGGAGGGTCTGACGAGAATTCGACCTGTTCGACCGAGTTTTTCTTCTAACTTTTGTATAGTTTCCGGGAAATTTTGGATAGATGCCACCTCGATTTTTGTAGAGGTTCTTACATTTTTCAAAACCTGCGGTAAGCTCTCCATGATGGTTGCCAGCTCTGAAAGCGATTTTTTCCGTTTTTTCATGATAGCAAGTAACTGCAAGCCAGCAAGGATCCCGTCACCCGTAGTAATATGGTCAAGGAAGACCAGATGCCCAGACTGTTCTCCGCCAAAGGAATAGCCATGCTTGCGCATACATTCGACAACGTATCGATCGCCAACCGCCGTTCGAACCATCTTACCACCCATCTTTTCCATGGCGATTTCCAGGCCCATATTGGACATAACGGTGGCCACCAGGGTCTTCTTCTTTAGTTTACGCTGGGTCATAAGTTCCTGGGCACAGATTGCCATAACATGGTCCCCGTCAACAATAACGCCATGTTCGTCACAAACAATCAACCGATCACCGTCACCATCAAGGGCCAGACCAATATCAGCGCCAAGTTCTTTTACTCTGGTCGCCATCTTTTCAGGATGGAGAGCACCGCACTCATGATTGATATTTTTGCCATCAGGTGTTGCAGATAAAGTCGTCACCTTGGCGCCCAGTTCTGTAAACACGTGGGGAGCAACACCGTAGGTAGCGCCGTTGGCACAATCGAGCACTATGTGAAACTCATCAAGGGTATAATTTTTCGGAAAAGTGTTTTTCAGGAAGACGATATATCTGCCCTTGGCATCGTCGATCCTGGAAGCCTTCCCCACTTCATCGGCCACTGGCCTGAGTGCCGCCATCTTCTGCGAGAAGATCAAATCTTCAATTTCGGCCTCCACCTCATCGGGAAGCTTAAAACCGTCACTGGAGAAAATCTTAATCCCATTATCCTGAAACGGATTATGCGAGGCCGAAATAACCACCCCGGCATCTGCCCGCATGGAAGTGGTGATAAAGGCAATTCCGGGGGTGGGCAATGGCCCCACCAATAGTACATTAACCCCCATGGAGCAAATACCTGCCGCTAGTGCATTTTCGAGCATATAGCAGGACTGCCTGGTATCTTTGCCTATGACTATCCGGTGCCCTTTAGCTTTATCCTTAACTATAAAAGCTATAGCCCGGCCAACCTGCATGGCTATTTCTGTAGTCATGGGGTAGATATTTGCTACCCCGCGTATCCCGTCGGTCCCAAATAATTTTCGCATTATTCGATCATTTTTCGTTTATTTTTTTGATTCTTGAGCACTTTGAGGGGTGGTTCAACATTTTTGTCACTTTCCGGTGCCTCGATATCACTTACTGCAGGAATCGGCTCCTGCACCTTTTCTTCCTTTGTATCTTCCACAACTTTCTCTTCAGGCTGCGTAACCACTGGTGCTACCTTAGCGCCTGATTTGATTTTTGAATCCTTCAGGGACACCGTCGCGGGAATGATTGAGAGAATTTCAATAGGCAACTCCACACCAACCTGCGGATTGGCCTGTAATACCAGCTCCTCGTCTCCTTCCTGCTTCATTGCGGTCACTGTCAGAAGGCTTTTCGGGTCAGCTTTATCCCGCAGAAGTAATTTGGGGATATTAGCGGTCACTTTGACTTTTATCGGTTGGACGTTTCGTTCCGCTCCGTCAACCACAGCCTCAGTCAAAGTTTCTTCCATGGTCTTCGTTACCGTATCAAGCACAACTCTCACATCGGCGGTCACCGAGGTCTCACCGATAAGTTCCACAATAGCAGGGTCCAATTCCAACGGCACCTGGAGCTGGGCAGATTTCTTCATGCCTTCAAGATTTATCGATTTGGTAAAAATCTCATCAAACTGAGAGAGGATAGTAAATGGCCCGGTAATAGTTATAACATCCGGATCCATCTTCAACGATTGCAGCAGATAGCCAGGGGCCACTTCACCCACCGTCCTGGCCGAAATAGGATATTGTTTTTGAATGAGTTTATCAAGCGACAGAATTATTGAAGACGGCTGTACCCGCTGAACAGTAATGCCTCTCGGGACCGGAATATGGTCGTTGTCATTTTCGATAACCATTGTTCCCGGGCTGGCCGAAGAAAGATCGACCTGTCTGGTTATAGCCCGGCTGGTCATTTCAAGGATCAGCGACCTTGGCCCGCTTACGGTTACCTCAATTTCCTTTTTGAATTGATTGGAAATAATGAGGTCACGTGGCAGGTTGATAATTTCAATGGGAATCATCACATTTTTATCAACCCGATCCTCACCACCGACAAAATGCCACAGCACTACAGCCAGTACCAGCGAAAGGACTTTCAGAAACCAATCCTCAGAAACGAATTCGGTCAGCTTGATTCTCTTAAATTTACTTAAAAATGTGCCAAGAAATTTTTTCATCATTTTTTCATCCAATTTTTCCAGGCGGATGAAGATCCATTTTTAGCAATGAAAATTGCCCTGAGACTGTTGGTAAGACTGATTTCATCTTGAATGGTTGTGAGTGCACCATGCCGGACTATGGAGATTTCCTGAGTCTCTTCTGAAACGACCAGCACCACCGCATCGGTTTCCTCAGTCAAGCCGATCGCCGCCCGGTGTCTGGTACCGTAACGCTTATTAATATAAGGATTTTGGGTAAGCGGTAAAATACAGCCTGCGTGTTCAATTCGACCAACACTGATAAGCACCGCCCCATCGTGCAGCGGAGAAACCGGCATAAAAATGGATATAAGCAGTTCTTTGGTGAGCTTTGCGTCAAGTTCAAAGCCGGACTCAATAAAATCGCCGAGATTGGTTTCTCTTTCAATAACGATCAGCGCGCCAATACGTCTTTTGGCTAAGTAGAAGAGGGTCCGAATTATCTCTTCCAGTTCCTTATCGGCGACATCGGTCTGTTTATGAAAAGGGGATTTCCCCACCCTGGTCAGTGCCCGCCGGATGTCATCCTGAAAAACTATAATAATAATCAACAGGATAGAACTCAAGAAGGTCTGCATAATCCATTTAAACGTCGCCAAATCCAGCACACTGGCCAGGAAATAGACGATGGTCAAAATACCAATCCCCACCACCATCTGCACAGAACGCGTGCCCCTGATGATGGTGATGAGCTGGTAGATGACGAAGGCAACTATTAAGATGTCTACAAAATCCTGCCAGCGAAAATAGCTGAGAATGTCAAGCATGAGCGTCGTGTACTTTTGAGTTTCCAGTATCGGTTGATACAGTCACGTGACCTAATAATCGCTAGTTAGTTTTCGTCCTGAAACGGCCCTTTTATCCTAACTCTTCGTTGTTCTCAAAATTTAATCCTCGGAATATCGCTTATATGCCTGTGGTTAAATTTATCGAACGCCTCCATTCAGAATAAAATGCCACGTTTCAGGATGAAAACTAGTTATGCAAACATATCATTTTTATTATACTCTAAAAAAGGTACGAATAAAACACAGATATTAAAAGATTTTTTCTACTCCTTCCTGGAAATCAAACAAGGTATCGGGAGACCATATTAACAATCTCTTTTGCCTCGGGACTCTTCACCACAACCTTGTCTACTCCGCCGACGTATGCCATTTTCCTGATATCTTCCTGATCATCGGCGGTAAAGAGAAACAATTTCATATTTTCAGTGCCTGAAAGTGCTTTGATTTTCTGGCAAACGGCTAAACCAGACATATCCGGCAGATGGAAGTCAACCACCACACCATCCGGCATTTCTTTAACGACCAAATCATATCCTTCCTGGCCTGTTGAGGCGCAGATAATATTGAAGCCGTCTTTCTGAAAAAGTCGGGCGTAGAGTCGCAAAATAACAGGGTTATCATCAATAAAAACAATTTTTTTAGGTTGGGCGGTAATTCGCCCGGAAGGCCCATCCAGCTTGCAATGCATCAAAAGTAACTTATCACCAACCTCAAGGTTCACATCTCCTTCCGGGAGCAGGTAATCCACTGATTTTCGACGAAGACCTACAATATCGCCATTCATAATCTTTGCTGCATCGGCAACGTTTTTGCCAATCAACTCTGATTCCTGGGTGACCTGAAACCATTCTGGTGTCTGGTGACCATCACTGGCGATAGTAACCTTGCCACTCGCCAGTGTTTCTTTAGAGAGTAGACTCTCGGCAACCCTTTGCCCGGCAGAAGCGTATGGTGAAATAATAGAGTCCGCGCCTGCCCGTAACATCCTCGACTCCGAAGACGCCTGTTCGGTCCTGGCGATTATCCGCAGCACAGGATTGAGCTCTCGCGCCGTAAGCACTGCGAAGAGGTTTTCCGGATCAGAATTCAAAAATGCCAGCAATGATGAGGCCCGCTTAATTCCAGCTCTGAGCATCACCTCCTCTCTTGTGCCATCCCCCTGGATACAATGGTAGCCCAGTTCCTGCAGTTCTGCCACCACCTCAGGGGAATGCTCTATCACAACAAAGGGAGCATTATTCTTTTTAAAATGTTCTGACGCCGCCGCCCCTACCCTGCCATGGCCACAAATAATGGTATGACCTTTCAGTTTACTGATTTTCTTTTCCATAGACTTTATCCATCTCTGTGGATTGGCAGAACGTTCTATAACCAACTCGGTGAAGGCACTGGCGGCAAAAGCAATACTTCCGACCCCGGAGAGAATAAGAAAAATAGTAAAGACTCTCCCTGCTTCAGATAATTGTTGGATTTCTCCATAGCCCACGGTGGTGATGGTAATAACCGTCATATAAAAAGCATCGAGGATGGAATAGCCGTCAATAAGCGAATATCCCATAGTGCCTATTCCCAGAAAAATGAGGACAAGGCAGATCGCTAATTTGATTCTTTTTTCTGGACCCATATCCCAATTGACTGAGTAAAGTCAAACCCCGGTAAACGGGGAGAAATGCGGCAATACACCCGATACCCCGTGAGGGATGCAAGAACCATGAGACATGGTTATTTGGTTGCAGAAGACAGAGTTATCTTCACCACGGCAATTAAACTATATCATAAAATATTTCATTATTAACAGTACTTTTCCTGTGATTTTGCATCATTTTCACCAAATGGACGAATTTTTCTGGCGATACACAAAATTAGATTTTTTAAAATATCCATGGTAGTTTACTTCTTCAATTTACATATTTGTATCAATGCGATAAGTATATCCAAAAAATTATTTGGGCTTATTTTTCATAGCAGTTGCAGTCTGCTGTTTGATGTAAAAAAAATCACTCTCTACCTGGATTAAACAGTTATGTCCGATCATTTTGGCAATATCCCCATACAGCCGCCAGAATCCACTCCTCCCACTAAAAAGCCACCGAAAAAACCCGCCAGAACTCTATCAACGCCAAAGACAAGGCGCGAGACCAGGAACAGGCGAAAAATCGCGCCGCCCCAAAAAAAATATCTCTGGCCGGTCATAATAGTGGCCACACTCCTGGCCTGCCTCTATTGTGGTTTAGGTTTTCTGGGTGTTCCTTATTACGTTGACAAGGTTTTACCCAACCAATTTCATGATAGAACAGGAATGGAATTGGTACCGTCCACCGTTACATTCAATCCATTTACCTTTCGGTTTGAGACCGGTCCCCTGCGTGTTCTCTCTGAATCAGGTACCACCATCATGTCCCTGCAGTCGATCTATGCCAACCTTGCACCGGTCTCGTTTTTACGGCTTAACCTCGTTTGTAATTCAATCGTTCTTGATAAGCTTGATCTCAATATAGCCAGAGAATTAGACGGGTCATTTAATTTCCAACAAATTTTCGGCGACAAAAAAAACAGCACTCCTTCTGAACTCTTTAATTTATCCAATCTGCCCTTCTTCTTTTCTCTCAATAATATTTCAATCACCAACAGCAGCATCAAGTTTATTGACGCCCCGGCCGGCAAAACCCATACGATTGAAAAGATCCAATTAGATCTGCCCAGTTTTTCCACTATTCCCTTTCAAACGGACCAATATCTGCGCCCTCATTTTTCTGCTATTGTTAACGGAAGCCCCATAGAAATGACCGGTCAGGCGGTTATGGGCGAGGCAGAAGGGGAAAATCAAATGACCAAGCTTTCATTAGACGTCCATGATCTCGATCTTACCATTTATGCTGGCTACCTTCCCTTCAGTTTGCCCATGGAATTCAAGAAAGGAATGGCTAACGGCAAAATCGACCTGCTGTTCGATCCGCATAGCAAAACTACTGACAAGCTCTCAATTGACTTCCAACTGCAGATTTCAGAGGCCCAACTTGATAAACAAGGCGAAGCCATCGTCCTTTTGATTCCGACTGCTCGCCTGGAAGGTAACCTGCAGCCTGTATCAAAGATCTTGCATCTCACGGACTTTGCGGTCAAAGATCCCACAATCAGCTCCTTTGGTAAGTCCTTTTTGGACAATATCAACAAATCAGAACATCAGACAGCGCAAACTGCACAGGTTGATTCGACAGAAGCCGCGTCTTATAAAGTGGTCATTGACCTGTTTCAGGTAGATGATGGCAGCCTACACATATTTCCTCAGAAAAATGACCAGCAGCCTTCTTCCAGCTGGAAGGCTCTACAACTGACCATTAAAAACTTTAGCTCTGCTAAAAAAAGCGGCTCCTTCAATCTCAGCGGAGAAAAAGATGGCAGCTTGTCGGACTTCTCCTGGCAGGGGACCTTCTCCGAAACAGAGACTATGACCGGCAGCCTGAATGTTACTAAAATGGACAGCGGCGATCTTTTCAAAATCATCGATCCCGACTTTCCATTGAGCCTGAAAGGTTTGGCGGACCTCAAAGGACAACTGACACTCTCTTCTAAAGATGACCTGCCATCAAAGTTAAGCTATAAGCTGGGCGATACCGAAATCTCCATTGAGAATTTTGCCCTCATCGAAAAGGAGAAAAGCGTACTCACATCTCCATTCGTTAAAATTGCACCCTTGAATGTTACCAGCGAGTCTCTCAGCTTTGGCACTATTTATCTCCAGAAAGCGACGGCTCAAGTTACTTACAATACCACGCCCGAGTTTTTTTCCACTTTCAATAGGAAAAAATACCAGCTACAGGGAATTGATTTTGAAGGCAAGATAACACTTAATCCAGAAGATAAATCTGGCAAACCAATTACCTTTACCGAGGTATCATTGAAGGTTAGCGAGCTCGACAATGCCCAAAAATCGCCAAACAACCTTTCCGTTGCCGGAAAAACTGAAACCGGCGGTATCTTCAAAGCTCAAGGAAAAGCTACCTTGTCTCCTTTTTCCATGGCCATCAAAACCGGATTTAGTGACCTGCCCCTCATAAATGTACTGCCATTTTTTACCAACTCACCATCTTTTACCGATATCACAGCAAACCTTAGCGGCAAGGGGCTGTTCAAGCTTCCAAACAAAAGTTTTACTGGTGAACTACAGTTGACCAAGGCGATTGTGACCGGCGGTCAAAAGGGCGATTTCTCCTGGCAAAAAGCAAGTCTTCAGGATTTAAACTACACCGCCAAGCCATTTCATCTGACGATCAATTCGGCCAAAATAGATCAAGCCCATTTTTCCTGGGATATCACCAAAGACTCCAATGATCCGATGCAGTATCTCAGCGATTTTTGTCAAAAATATTTCCCTAAAGTCAAAGAGCAAACGGCAGACAAGCCAGGGAGCACCAAATCACCCGTTGACATCCAGGAAATATCTTTTGCCAACAGCAAAGTTGATATTCATGACAGCAGATTAACACCAGCATGGCAAGCAGAGGTTGTGGATTTATCAGGCCAAATTAAAGATATTCACTCGGCTGCCAGCGACGGCAAAAGCAGTTTCTCTTTTGCTGGGAAATTGGATGAGAGCCCTTTTACTATAGACGGTGCCATGGATCCCTTTGCCAGGAAAAATAATGGTTCTTTGCATTTTTCTCTTAAGAGCTACCCACTCGCCGCCTTCCATAAACAACTTGCCTCAAAAACTGATTTAGACACCAGCAAGGGTGATCTGAAGATGACACTCAATAGCACATGGCAGAATCAGCAATATGTCAGCTCCGGAACTCTTGAGCTCATAAATCCGAAAGCTGTTTCTGCATCATCTGCCGCAGCGCTCCCCCTGGCCTTGCTTACCGGTACTGACGATACTCTTAAACTCGATTTTGATTTTTCAAGGACAGAACCTGTTGGCAAAACGGCTCTCGTGGACGAACTTCTGGCAACTCTTCAGAAGCAACTCATCAAGGGGATTATCTCTCCTTTACTGTTGGCAAAAGGAGATTTTACTGACCTCATCGACCATAATTATATCGAATTTCAGCCAGGGGAATTCATGATAGCTAAAGGAGGACGGGAGATACTTAGCCGCTATATCGCTTTGCTTGAAGCTCATCCGCGCCTGGGTCTTGTCCTGTCAGGTGGCATCGATCAAAACATCGACAGGATAGCCATGCAGAAAAACCTCACCATCATGGAACAACAACGCGTCGAAAAGGAAAACGAAAAACTCTTTAAGAAATGGCAGGAACAAAAGGCCTTGTACCAGAAAAAGCTTGAAGAACGTCAAAAGACCGCTGGAACCAATGGAACAATCCTTGAGCTGGATATCCCGGCCGAAATTTTAACTGGTTTCAAGCCTCTCCGCCCCGTACCTATAAAAGTTGACGACGCAATGCTTCTTGAACTTGCCCAAAATCGAATCAATATCGTCTACGAGTATTTTACCAAGCAAGTCTCTTTGCAACCTGAGCGGATTTCAAGAGCAGTACCAAAGAGTCTGGCTGAAGAATCTGAGAGTCCGTCCAACGGTGTCATTGTCACCCTTAAAGCCATCGACTGATTCGACAAATGACCATATTTTCTTCCTTTCTGCCGCTGACCGGGATCAATATTTTAAAATTTTGACGGTGCCATCGGCATCTGCTATGCAAACACCACAGCTACTCATTGACATCTTTGATTATTTACAACCCCTGCTCGGCTGGCTTGCTGGGTTTTCGCTCCTCACATTTATTCTCAGCTTAGTTCTTATTCCCCTGGTTATAGGAAAAATGCCACAGGATTGTTTTGTTACATTGCACAAAGGCGCCTCCGCCCAAAGTAAATACTCTTTCGGCTCTGTCGCTTTGTCTATATTTCGCAACGTCCTTGGCTTGGTTCTTCTTTTGGCGGGGATACTCATGCTCTTTCTACCCGGACAGGGGCTGCTTACAATCCTCCTTGGTGCCCTTCTCATCTCTTTTCCCGGCAAACAGAAACTTATTCACACCCTTGTTCGCCAGCCCAAAATTCAACAGAGTATGGATTGGATAAGAAGAAAAAGGAACAAGCCGCGATTTTTCTGGCCAGAGCCTTAACCCTTTTAATGGACAATGAGTTTGGAAAGTTTCCTTTACAACACCGTCATGGCATGGGAGCAAAAGGTTGGTAGAGTGGGTCGCCGATAAGTATCGTCTGCCAGGAAAGAAAAGGCAAAGAGACCAGATAGGACTCGCCGAGACTCATATATCCTTCAACAAGGCGGCTAAAAAAGAGTTCGGGAAGAGGGAAGCCCTGCACATAGGGTTCATATACAGGGCCTATCGTTGCCGCAACCCCCTTTTCCAGCATCTTCAAGCACCAAAGAGGACGCTTTGTGTCTTTTAAACTGGAGCACTCGGCACTGGCTATATGATAGCCGATTGCACCCTGCTGCCAGGTAAAACTGTCGACATAATGAGCCAGTGAATACCAGCCGCAATATAAGGCTGCATCCGGACAGCTCTTTTCGGCAAATAGTTCATTTTGCTCATCAACTATAACCTGCATCCTTTTTTTCACTGCCTCTGCTGCATTATGGATAGATTGATCGTAAAGATTATATCCCGACAGATTCTTTTTTTGCGTCATTGGCCAGCGCGCATCAAAATAGGCTTTTCCTTGAAGCCCCTTTTTTTCGGCCTGCAGGCTGTCGTTTATTATTCGATACACAGTTGCGGTATCAGGACCATCAAGGCGGCTGACAAGAAGCACTTGGTCTTTTGTCAATGCAAGCTTCTCCCCCTGAAAGCCTAAAAAATATGGGTTTTTCACCCAACCATCCAAGTCATAATCCCCTGCCAAAACAAGGGCAAGTTCCGAATCGACAGCAGCTCTCATATTGGTATGGCGTAATTTTTCAATTTCCTTGTCCTGTTCTTTCTTATTACCTTCCTTGCTGTCACTAATTTGCCGAATACGCCGCATTTCCACCAAACTTGGCACTGGAGGTGCAACTTTTAGAGGAACACCGTACATGAGGACGATGGCAGCAATTCTTTTCGTTGACCGTGAATTGTTCAGATAATCGAGCACATTTTTTTTGAGGGTTTTCTCATACTCACCTCTGGTCATCGTTTCACTTAAAGTAAGTGATAGTGCAAGAAAATTTGATTGGGGAATTGACCTCTGCTCCATATAAAAGGTAGCAAGATCAACACTCCCCTCCATTTCCCGGTTAGCTACAACCAAAATCTCCTCTGGCTCCAAACAAGCCCCGGTCGTTGCGTAGCACATGATAAAAAGCATGGACAACACGGTAAAAAATCTTACATATCTGTATTTACTCATTTTTCATGCTCCAACCCCAAAAGTTCGAAAAACAGAATTTTTTCGAAAATCTGGAATTTACTCTCTTTTCATTTTGTTCATTATATAATATAACAAGTGCATAAAAATGTAGTGTCATTGATGCAAACAACAAAATAGTCTAGCGCACCTCACTTACCACAACTGTACACTATGGAACGTTCAACTCAAGACTTCAACAGAATCATCTCCAATCAGAAAAATCTCCTGGAGACTATACCGGCAATGGTACTGTTGGTCAAAGATGGGACAACAGTGGAATACATGAACCCCAGTGCCAAAACATTTCTGGGCGACCTCTGTAAACTGCCGGACAATGCCTCCACGGAAGACCAGGCAACGCTTACAAAGTTTCTTGAATTAGTCACCCAGACCATTCAGGACAATAAGGTTGGGGAGACCCTGGAAACTACTTTTCTGGAATTCTATTTAGAATACACACTTGCACCCTTTAAAGGGTACAAAGGGGATTCCCTTTACTGGTTGTTTATGCGCGATCTCACCGAGAACAAAAACCAGTTTACCGAACTCTCTCTTTTCCACAATAGTATCGAAACAATCCTGTCGCACAAGATCAGTGAGTTGAAAGAAAGTGAGTCGATGCGGCGAAAGCTGGCCAACGAACTTAATTCTCTCAAGGAACACATCAAGGAGCAACCGGCCGAAGGCAAGATGGTGGGTTCCAGTCGTGCGCTGAGAGAACTTCGTGATATGGTTTTCCAGGTCGCCAAGTCGGACGCAACTATCCTCATTACCGGAGAATCTGGAACAGGTAAAGAACTCGTTGCCAATTTACTGAGAGAAAAGAGTAACAGAAATAACAAGCCATTCCTGAAAATCAACTGCAACACTATCTCAGATTCTCTTTTAGAGAGTGATCTTTTCGGTCACGAGAAAGGCTCGTTTACCGGGGCCGATGGCAAGAGGATGGGGAAATTCGAGGTGGTTGATGGCGGAACTATCTTCCTTGATGAAATAGGCGATATCAGCCCACGCATGCAGGCCGCACTATTGAGAGTCCTACAGGATGGCGAAATCATTCGGGTTGGTGGCAATATGCCCATCAAAGTCGACGTCAGAGTCATCGCGGCAACCAATCGGGATCTCGCCTTGATGGTCCAGGAAGGTAGTTTTCGGCTTGATCTGTTTTATCGCTTAAATATCATTAATATCTGCATTCCACCACTACGGGAACGTAAAGAAGACTTGATCGACCTCACCACTCATTTCATCAGGAGATACCGGCGAGCTTTTAAGAAAGACATCAACTTTCTGCCCCAATCCATTCTGGAACGTCTCGTGCAGCACGATTGGCCAGGCAATGTTCGAGAGCTGGAGAATGTCATCCAACGTGCAGTACTCATGGCAAAAAACAATATTATTACTGAAAACGAACTCTTTTTTGACATAAGGCCAGGGGAGAACAACAACTCACCGCATGACAATTACCTGCAAAGGCTGGACGGACATACGCTAAAGGACATGATCGCCGATATTGAAAAAGAAATTATTATCTATGCACTGGAAAAGAACCGGGGCAACGTGGCAGAGACAGTTCAGCAGTTGGATATAGGCAAGACCGCCTTTTATGATAAGATGAAGCGGTACCAGATCTCACCTAAAGATCACAAATAATCCAACACGGGCATCATTTTTGCACGGGAATTCTTTAGACGGTTCTGCAATATTTCTAGCTTTTATTACTACCATCTCATTTAAAAAAGAGATTGCATATGACTGCAATAAACTGCAAACACCAAGTAAAATGCCCGTTTTGGTCAGCGGCATCAGCTCAATGCAATGTATGCAAAAGTGGTATTTTCATACCCTTGGACGATCATATAGAAGCTTTTTGTACAACTTTTCATTACACAGCCTGCGTTCAATATACACTTCATTCCGAAAACCAGATTAATTTACAAGAAAAAGTCCGGAATTCCGAAGAAAATCGTCGTAAATACCTGAGAATTGACACTTCACATAAGATCACCCTGGTAAAAATTTTAAAATATGGCAAGCTTATATCCAATTTTTCGTCCGATGCCCAAACACTGGATATGAGTAAAGGTGGCATACGCCTGCTGACTAAAAATCCACTGGTGTACGACACACTGGTACAATTTAGCTTCGACACATCTTTTCCCCAGGCACTCCGCGAAATAACCGGCCAGGTGCAGTGGTGCAAGAAAGAACTCGACGAGACGGGTTACCAGGCGGGATTATCCTTCCAGGGAGATCATGTCGTTGAGGCCATGGGAAATTACCTAGGACAAAAGCACCTACAGATGCAATAAATTCTTTCGTAGGAGTTTGTCCGAGAATAGGCATTTTGTTCAAAATTGAGGCATTTTCATAAAAATAAGCGGAGCTATATAATTAATATTGCGAGCATTATTTTTATGAAAATAACGAAAAGTTTGGGCAAAAGGGCATTCTCGGACAGGCTCCTAGTATTTCCGCCAAAATCCAGCAGGTAAGATCTTTAGCACTGCACCGCTTTACATCAATCCTTAGTAACAGCTTTTCTCACCATCACAACCAAAAAGAGTACTGGAATCCCCATTGCTGCGGTCGCCAGAAAAAAATTTTCATATCCAAAGGCCGATACCATCGTCCCGGAATATCCGCCGAGCATTTT
The DNA here is from genome assembly GCA_963677465.1 of uncultured Desulforhopalus sp. Taxonomy (GTDB): domain Bacteria; phylum Desulfobacterota; class Desulfobulbia; order Desulfobulbales; family Desulfocapsaceae; genus Desulforhopalus_A. Next base: position 2,815,972 of record OY781976.1, read on the forward strand.
AGGACAAAGTGTCATCATCGAACTAAAAATAGCGTACTGTACTGCCGTAAAGGAAATATTGGTCAGACTTGAGAGAAAGGCGATAAAAGCAGTGGTGGCAATTCCGGCGCTGAGATTATCGGCCCCGATCACCACGGTCAGCAACACAATATCTTCCCCACCCCTGGCCAACAGCATAAAGAGCAGGTTTGTCGCCGATGACAGAAAGGCGCCCAGAAACAGGATTTTATTCACCCCATACCTCACCGTCAGCACTCCCCCTAAAAAACCACCGACAAGGGTCATCACCAGACCAAATGATTTTGTCACCCCCGCGATAATATTCTTGCTAAAGCCCATATCCAGATAAAAGACATTGGAAACGACTCCAAGAACAATATCGGACAAGCGATAGAAACCAATAAGAACCAGGAGGAGAATGGCCGTTTTTCCACTGTATCGTAAAAAAAAATCTTTTATCGGTTCGAGATAGGTCTGATGCACCATTTCTTTATTGACCAAACCAAAGAAAAGCAGGATTTTGGCGACAATAGCAGCGACACTCACCGCCAGCAAAAATCGCAATAATTCGATAAAAAAGGAACTTATCCCCACACCAACCGTTAGGAAATTTGACAGAAAACTCTCGAATGCAACAAACACAAAACCGGAAAAAAAGAATGTCAGGCCAAAGCCAAGCATACTCAAAACAAAAAGAGACAGAAAACTGACATAATCCACAACCGAATATTCATAGTAAGAAATGCGGCTACTGGCCTTCGGCTCTTGAATAAGAAGAGTTGTAATAACCCCGCAACCCATAACAGCGGCCATGGCCATATAGGTTAATTTCCAGGCAGTATAATTATATGCGGCAGTTGTGGTTCCTAAGTAGCCTGCGAGAAAGAGCGAACCGGCACCGGCCACGAGCATACCAACACGATATCCGGCGATATACATGGCAGCAAGCAGTGCCTGCAGTGACTCCTCGGCAGATTCTATGCGATATGCATCAATAACAATATCCTGAGTGGCAGATGAAAAACCGAGCATGACAGCAGCCAGGGCCATGACGGTGAGCTTATTTTCACTTCCAGATGGATCGACGAGGGCCATCCAAAGAATTGCCGAGACGATAAGCAGCTGGGCAACCAGCAACCACGCCCTCCTTCTGCCCAGCAAACGGGTCAGTATTGGCAACGGCAGTAAATCCACTAAGGGTGCCCATAAGAATTTAAAAGAGTAACCAAGTGCCGCCCAACTGAAAAACGTTACCGCAGATCTGGCAATCCCTGCTTCTCTGAGCCACACCGACAGGGTTGAGAAAATAAGAAGAATGGGTAAACCCGCAGAGAATCCGAGAAAAAGCATGGCAATAGCTTTAGGATGCAGCCATGCTCTGCAGGTGTCGGCCCATGACCGAATTACGATTACTTCTTGGCTCATTATTGTCTTTTCCTCATAATAAGATTATGGTATTTGACCTTAGCACATTACAAGGTCTCGATTTGTTTCCCGTTCTCCAGGGTAGTTGCCAAGACCAGTGCATACCATTAACACCAGCGATGTACATAATACAAGATACTCCAACTGTCCATAACCAGCTCCCCTCAAGATGACTATACAAATTCACAATACCTTATCTGGAAAAAAAGAAGCCTTAAAGACTCTGGAACCAGGGCACGTCAAGCTCTATGTCTGCGGCATCACCTCTTACGACTATTGCCATATAGGCCATGCCAGATCGGCTCTTGCCTTTGACATGATAGTCCGCTACCTGAAATATCGTGGCTACAAAGTGACTTTCGTCCGTAATTTTACCGATATCGACGATAAAATAATTGCCAGGGCAAAGGAGCAGAATACAAGTTCCGAAGAGCTTGCCAATCGTTTTATCAATGAGTTTTATACCGACATGGACAAACTTGGGGTCGATCGTCCAGATATAGAACCAAGAGCCACCGACCACATCAAAGAGATGACTGATATTATCAGTGAACTTATCGACAAAGGTCTGGCCTACCAGGCAGGTAATGATGTCTATTATGTAGTCGATAGCTTTCCGGAATATGGTAAACTTTCCAAAAGAAACATTGATGACATGAAGGCCGGCGCCCGTATCTCCGTAAACGAGCAAAAAAACAACCCCATGGACTTTGTGCTCTGGAAAGGGTCAAAACCTGGAGAACCGACCTGGGATAGCCCCTGGGGCCCCGGTCGCCCTGGGTGGCATATTGAATGTTCGGCCATGAGCCGGAAATACTTAGGTGAAACCTTCGACATCCACGGCGGCGGACAGGACCTTATTTTCCCTCATCACGAGAATGAAATTGCCCAAAGCGAAGGGGCCAACGGCAAACCCTTTGTCAACAGTTGGATCCATCACGGTTTTGTCACCATTCGTCATGAAAAGATGTCCAAATCTTTGGGAAATTTCCTGACGATCAGGGACATCCTGGCCCACTACCATCCTGAAATTCTGCGGTTTTTTATCTTTTCAACCCATTACCGCAACCCCCTTGATTTTTCAGAAACAGCAATGCGGGACGCAACAGCAGGGCTCGAACGGCTCTACGAATGTGTGGCATCGGTGGATTTGCTTGATTCTAAAGCTGCTGATAAAAATGCAGTGAGTACTCTCTCGGCAAAGGATATTAAAAAATTGGCCGAATTGGAAACTCGATTCCAGGAAGCAATGGACAATGATTTCAATACCGCTCAAGCCCAGGGCATTTTCTTTGATACGGTCAAGACAATCAATCGCAATCAAAGGAAAATCACCGACACATCACCGGCAAAAGATATTCAAATCCTGAAAGATGCTACTGCCGTCTTGAAAAAGCTGGCAGCCATTATGGGCATATTACGAGAGGATGCGCAAGGCTTCTTAAGCTCAAGAAGGGATGAGATGGTGGCTGATGGTGATATTGACGAGAAGGCTATCGAAATGCTTATCGCTGAGCGTATTCAGTGCCGGCGTGATAAAAACTGGTCGAGAAGCGATGAGATCAGAGACGAACTTCTGGCCAAAAACATTGAACTCAAGGATGGCCCGGACGGAACAACCTGGTCGGTAAAAAACAATTAGCATCCGCCAGATGATTCCTGATTTTTTTTAAAAAGAAATCAGGAATCAAAAAAACTTATGCCTTTGGTGGATGTACTGAAAAGAGGTGTAACTATGATGAGACAACCCGCTGTCGCTGGCCGCTTCTATCCAGGTACAGCTGAGACACTTTCCCAGGCATTAACTGAGCTCTTTTCTGCCACAGAGAACACCCAGAAATCAAAAGCAATAGCCGTTGTCTCACCCCATGCCGGGTACGTTTATTCAGGTACCCTCGCAGCCAGGACATTTTCTGCAGTCGTCATCCCCGAAACAGTTATCATTCTTGGCCCCAACCACCATGGCCAGGGTGCGCCGATCTCCCTTTCAACAAAGACCTGGAATATGCCGCTCGGCGAGGTATCTGTGGACATGGAAATAGTCGAACAACTTCTCGATAATTCTAAATCTATAAAAACAGACGAAACCGCCCATACATTTGAGCATTCACTTGAAGTCCAGGTGCCCTTTTTGCAGAAATTGCAAAAAAATCTACAGATCGTTCCCTTAGTTATTTCGCAGATTTCCTACTCACTCTGCGAGGAAGTGGCTGAATCATTAGTCAAGGCTATCAACGGCAGTAAAAAAGAATTGCTCATTGTTGCTTCCACCGATATGAGCCACTACGAACCCAGGCGGATCGCTGAAGAAAAAGATAGATCGGCACTGGAGTGTATTGAGCATCTTGATCCATACCAACTGTATCGTACTGTCATCGGCAACCGCATATCAATGTGCGGCGTTATCCCGGTGGTGATTGCTCTATTGGCCGCAAAATCCTGTGGGGCAAAAAACGCCAAACTCATTGGCTACACTGATTCAGGTTACACGTCTGGCGACTCTGACCAAGTAGTCGGTTACGCTGGAATAGTTATCAGCTGAAATTTTCTTGACATGCCTGCGAAAATCTTTTATAAACTCGCCACACTGTAACCAAAACGCTGGGGGATGGTCTAATGGTAAGGCAGCGGACTCTGACTCCGCTTATCAAGGTTCGAGCCCTTGTCCCCCAGCCATGAAATTTCAAGCACTTATGAGGAATACCTCATAAGTGCTTTTTTATTTTGTTCGTTTTTGTACAACCCCTGTACAACCTTTTTATGGTTTAAATTGTTGGACGGGATGTCTTTTATTTCCGCCCACTGCTTTCTCATAATCAGACCCATTTCTGAAATGATCGTAACTCGATCTTCACTCTCTCTGATGCCAACTATAAATTACAGGCTATTGAGACTCTTATTTTTCATCGATAATTTATTGTCACCATGCAGCCATGCCCGGCATGTACTCCAGATGAAAAGAAGTCTTCTGCCAGTTGGTTTTACATAATGGACACCTTTTATGAATGTTTTCTTCCACACAAGGTTTCTGATTGAGCCTGGTGCCATTTTAATTCGAGAACTAAGCTCGTCTGTCGTCAGGTATTCTTCGCTCATCTCATTCATCCTCTAGATCTGCATAAAAACTTGGTTTGATATTCGAAGGGTGGCCCATCAATTTTCTATGTAAATGAACCTTATGCATTTTCGTACGCGCCTTGCTGATTTTTGCCCTTTTATTCAAGAGATCAATTTCAACCTCAAAGTCACTTTTTCCTAATTCATTTGAAAGTGTGTCAAATTGATAAAGTAAATCGTTGATTCTCGCCCTGCTCCCGATTGGTAACTCTTTTTCTTCGTGTTCACAGGCAAGTAAGCTGGTCAACGTGCCGTAAGATTGATCAAAAAGTTGTTTCTTCTTAGGATGAAGCATCTTGCAACGAATGAGAGGCGTTGGCTCTTGAATACCTAAAAAATTATTTTGTACGATGTCCCACCAGGGAAGTGTTGTCCTCATCGTGTGATGTTTTCCTTGGTTATCCTGAAACTTCAGCCAGTTAAATGTAAAATAGCCCCATAAGTTATCTATATGGGAAAACAACTCCTCCAGAATTTCAATACCAAGCTCTCTGATTACCGTTCGCCTGAACTGCCCTTCCACCCTTATAATTTTTAAATCCTCGGGGATTTCCTCTTCAATCCTCCAGATATCATACATCCAGAATTTCTTTGACTTTTGTCTTATTTCCAAAGGTTTATCATATAGGCGAGCAGCGATATCTCCTTTTCCAATACTAATACCAGTCATTTTTGAATGGTTGAAATACGGTGCAGCGTAATGGGAAGGTGTTACTCGTAATGGAAGCAAGTCTGCATTCCACAGTTTCACAGGAAATGTCATATCAAGACATAAATCTACCCTGGAAGGCTTGATGCATATGCTTTCAGCACCAGCTGAAAAAAGAGTTTCACAAAGATGTTCGACAATGCCGTTCGGACCTTTGAGCCATAATGCTTCAGATGGGATATGTACCATGACACTAGGGCGTGATTTCGGCTTGAGCCAATTGCCGATAGTCATTTCGAAATCGCCGTTCTCAAGGATCCACTTATGCCCTTTTCTGCCATACGACCTGATCGAAGCAATCATATCAGTTCCCGGTAGTTTTATTGGCACACTGTTTTCCATCTGCACAGCAATGTCTTTCATTTCTTCAAGATATATAAAGAATGAATCATCGTTCCAATAGACATCAATGGAAAGGTCAAGTGTATCTATACCGGATGCCAAGACTTTAAAGGTATCTCGTGAATTAAGTTTCACCTTTGCAGGGGGGCTGATAGTCATTTGCCCCCCTTTCTTCCTCGTGCAACAATTACAACGAGCTTTGCCGCCTGTTTTCCCTCACCCGTCGGTGAATGGAAAACAGGCGGCAAAGCTCTCCGTGCTGAATTTAGCCGCCGTGCTGCGTTTGGAATTAGAGAATTAATGGATTGGGTATCTTTCTTTGTCTTCATGACAGAGGAGGATACCCCGGCATGATCTTTTTACCCGGACTTGAACTAAGAAATATTTGTCCGGTTATGCATGAGAAGAGGTTGCCAGAAGCTTCTTTCTCGTTGTACAGCCTTGGAAAAAACTTCCGGCGAATCGGGGAGATCGGGATCCTTTATACTATCAACGCCATTGTCTACCGCTATGGCATCAAATAAACTTTGTATTTCCGGGGCAGTAAGTCTATCACCGAACAGTTCAGAAAATACTGAAATCATGCCGGCCAAGTAATATTTTGCTTTGAGTAAAGTTACTTTCGCGCGTGGAGGATTTCTAACCGCCTCAAGCAAATAGTCGAAATCTTTTTTGCATTTTTGGTTTGAATAAACTGAAGTTTAGAGTTTGATACCCCGCCGATTATCCAGCGGGCGGTGGACAATGGTCCACCGAATTGATCTTTGAAACCTTTATATCTGCCGGATTGCCGCGAACAGTCGCATGCGGCGAAGATTTTGGCAAAATTGGTGCCTGGAATTTTCTGCATTTCGGGTTCCACCATTCCCGAATCCGAACATTGCCTAAAATGTTCTGCAATCCCAACCGCACCCTGCCGGCGGTCATCTGACTTTCCTTTCTCCACGGCGTTAAACTTATCATATTCTCCACCTGGTCTCCACAGTACATCGCCAGGAGTTGCGGCAAGGCATAGGCCAACGACAGGATTTGTGTCCACCGATGCAGAACTTGCCTTGATTGTTGCCAGGTTTCCCGCCATCCCCATCTGTTCTTCATTTGATTGAACAGGTCCTCGATGGACCATCTTCTGGCGTAGTAGCTAAAAACTTCTTCGGCAGTTAGCATGGCACAAGTCGATAGAAGCAGTCGTTGCTTACTCAATTTGCCACTGCTATCCTCAAACTGCATCCAGACGGCCCTGACGCGACATCCCTTCATGAATTTCGCCAGACATACCGCGCTACGGTAACGAACCCACTGCCATTTACCGTACAAAAAGACTTTCCTACGGTGTTCCTTAAGGTTGGCGACAAGCTCCGGAGTATATTTTTCTCCGTACTTTCTTGGTCTGCCTTTTCCTTCCTGCCGCACCGGCATGGCGTATAAGGCGGTATCCCGTCTAACCTGGCCAATGGTATGAAAGCCACGTTTGAGTGCTTCGCGAAGATATGGCCATTTCATATACCAGCTATCGACCAGGGTGAAGCGTTGTCCCTTGCCAACAAATACCGGGGCGATTACAGCCAGAAGCGAGTTCGCCGCGTCCAGCTTGCTGACATTGCCACTGGTTCGCATTAACCGGGAAAGCAGCGGCACGGCAGAATGTTTCAGGCCCGAAGTAATGGACAGTGCCATGGTTACCCAGCATTGCCCCCTGGCATATTTTGGCCGGTTGGGTTTGTTGCCATGCTGATGATGGATATCGCTCCCCGGTGCTTTTTTCGAGCTACGGTAGATTAAGGTATCATCAAAGATCAAGAACCAGGCCGGTTGCGGAAAAAATGTCACAACCAGTCGGGCCAGTTGCACACCGAGTGCAACCCATGACCATTTGCCCTGCTGGAGCCATTTGTAATAAGCGGTCCAGCTGCGCAAAGGATTTATCGCCAGCCATGCTTCAGTGACGAAGCCGGCTTGCGTCAGCATTGCCCCGATCAGTAACTCGATAAAGGTCGGGACTGAACGAATCGGTAGTGCCCTGGCAAGAAATGTGATACTTTCAAACAGGGTACTGGGGATAGTGGAGTATCCCTTGTTTCCCATAGCGGCCTCCAGAAGGTTGAAGTTTTTCTTTCTTCTGAAGGCCGCTCTTTCTCAGCCGAAAAACGCACTATGGTATTAGCTCTTCCGTTTTTCGGCTGAGAAAGAGCGGCTAACGCCAATATGTAATGATGTCAATAACTTTTTTAGTTCCTCCATGTTTTTTTTGAGGGGCAATTATATACCGTGGTTGTGGCAATTTCTGCTCCGTCGCGGATATGTTGAAACTCTAAACTCCAGTTGAATAAAGGTATAGCCATTTATTGATTCGCGGATTTTGAATCTGCATTTTGTCTAAGCGTAACAGCTTATCCAATGATTCAATATGTCCCTGCCTGGCATTTCTATATAATCTTATATGACTACACCGGTAGAATAACCAGCAGGGAAACACGATTTTGATGAAAAATAGAATTTCATCAGTGATCAGATTTCTTGTCACATAATCGTGTTGCTCCACAGGTAATGGCACTCCCTCTATATCGTCTTTAATGCTTTTGATAAAATTCTCAAAAATATCTTTTGGTGAAGTAGCATTTTGTTCGGTAGTTTCTCTGTTTAGAGCATCATTTTTCCCAACGCTTTCTAGCTTTTGGTAAATCTGTACAAAATAAGACGGTGTTTCTCCATACTTACGAATCAATTGCAAATACTTATTTTGAATTGTTTTCTTGGTGAGGTAGAAATGGAACCACTGGGAAGGAATAGGTTGATTGAAAGGCTTGGGTATCCTATTTTCTTTGATCTCGGTTAATATTTCTAGACATATATCCGCCGACGTTGCGTAACATAGTGCTAATATTCTGATGAGAATCGGCTTTCCCTTTCCCCATTTTTCAAGTTTTAAAAGCTTCATCTAGTACAAACCGGTACCGAACTAAAAGTCCAAAGGGCTTTTAGCCTCTTTCAAAGTTCTGCTTTTCACAGTATGTGTATATATCATCGTGGTACGAACATCAGTATGTCCAAGCAATTCCTGGATAGTCCGAATGTCATAATTGGCTTGAAGCAAATGACTGGCAAAGCTATGACGGAACGTATGTGATGTTATTCTCTTGGGAATTTTTGCTTTTCGAACTGCGCTTCTTAGCGCCTTTTGCAATGATGAATCGTGAACATGAAAACGCCTGTTTTCTCCACTTTCAAAGACATGGGTTAGTTCCTGCGCCGGGAAGAACCATTGCCATATAAATTCTTTGGCTGCGTTGATATATTTTTTTTCCAATCTTCCAGGCAAAAAGACACCATCATACCCATTTTTGAGATCATTATCGTGCATAGTAGACACATACTGCAGCTGATCTTTTAATTCTTCATGAATAGATTCTGGGATTGGCACAGTACGGTCTTTTTTTCCTTTTCCATCGTGGATAGTGAGTACCCCCATGTCAAAATTAAAATTATGCACCCGAAGTGATACACATTCCGAGATACGAAGACCGCAGCCGTACATTACCTTGATCATCAATTTGTGTGGATTCTGAAGCAATGAAAGAATCTTGTCCACTTCGTCTCGTGACAAAACAACGGGAATATATGGTCGTCTTTTTGCCCTGACGACACCATCTATTTGCCCAAAATCAGTTTTAAAAACATTCCGAAACAAAAAGAGCAATGCGTTGAATGCAAGATTCTGACTTGAGGCCGAAACCTTCTTTTTAACTGCCATCCAAGTCAAAAATTCTTTTACATCATCCACCGCTACAAGTGAAGAATCTTTGCTTTTAACAAAAGCTTGAAACTGTCTCGTATACCCTACATATGATTTTAAGGTTTTTGGTGAGTAATGTCGCATCTTGATAGAATTCTCGAGTTCTGCATAAACATGCCTCCAATCTGCACAACATTGTTTCTTTGTAGCTCTTTCACCTTCTAACGACTTCCCATGAAATAAGGTTTTAGAGGAGCTATTAGAAACCAAAATTGTTTTGGTCTCACGTCTTAATTCAGTTGGGAATTTTTGTTCGTTTGCTGGTTCTGACCTCTCCTTTCTAGACACATCACCTGCTCGAGTTGTGCCTTTAGAGATTTCCATTGCTAAAAAAAGTTCGACCGCCTTCTTCGCTTGGTCAAGCATGAAAGATTATTGATTTTTGCTTTTAAGCTTTATCAAAAACGCTGGTAGTGAATCTTTTTCGCTCCATTTGAAAGAATATTTAGTGCAGAAATCGAGATAATATCGTAACCATTTTAGGTAGAAGTGGGTCTGATTCTGTTTTACGCTGTATCCTTGCAGGAATGCGATATATTGGGTAGAAATATTGGTGGGAATTTTGATCATTGTATGATATCAGGATTCCAGATAACACTCAAATTTGCGGGTTAGCCAGTTAGAAATAGCCTATCATAGACGACTCTGGCTTGTCAAGCCGTGCCAGATTGCGGAGTTATCGGGAAAACCAAAGAATAACTTGTTAAACTAACAAAAACAATATCATGAGCAAATTAGAATATCTGACTGATAAAGAATATATAAATAAAATAACTACTTCAAAACAAGAGAAGTGTCTGGAGATAGCATTAGATATCAGAAAGTTTGAGATAGATCTTTATTGGAAAAGAGCTACTTACTTTTGGGCATTCGCTGCATCTATAATAGCACTTATGGTTCTTTGCTTTCGCAACCCAAACTTTAATAATGATCAATTCTATCAAGTTTCACTACTTTTGCTAAATTCGTTGTTAATTGTAATATCCTATATATGGTATTTGGCGTCTAAAGGAAGCAAATACTGGCAAGAGAATTGGGAGCAGCATGTTGTTGCGCTAGAAGAAAGTGTAATGGGACCATTTTATAAAAGTTTTTTGCTAGTTAACAAACGAAACTTTCCAGATTCAATACTCCAAGGTATGCCTTACTCCGTTTCAAAACTAAGTATGTGTTTGAGCTTAGTTATGATATTGGTTTGGTTGTCTTTACATTTTGTAATCTTAATTTTCACTCCTTTACCATTCGAGTATGTTGTCAGTCTAATGTTTATCTTCATAGTATGTTTTTTCATAAACAAATATGGAAGATTCTCATACTTTAATGAAGTTGTAATTGGAGAAAATGAGGGTTCATATAATTCATTCGGTATCCCAAAGAAAAATAAAGTTTAATCGGGTAGCCGGGGGTTTTTCTCCCCCAGCCCCCACAACACCAAGCATGCGGGTCCGCACTTGGCGTTTCCCAGAGGCTACCGAGCCGTAGCCGGGTAATGGATGTTTACCCATAGATCTTTGACAGAAAGCAAACCTTGATCCTTCAGCCATTGATTGGTCATGCCCGATTGGGTGGCCAGTGTCCGGGATAATCTCCAAGGTCCTTTTCGACTCAAGCCGACAGAGATAGCAGTACGAAGAAAGGTTCCAAGCTTGGTCAGCTCGCGAACCTTGGTGCGGCAGTAACGCCACTGTTTCCAGTAGCACATGCGCACCCTGCGTCGCAGCCAATGGTCGATTTCAGGTATTGGACGATACAGCTCTGATTTCCCGAAATAGCCCATCCAGCCACGTAAATACTCTGCCAGTTTAAACAGCCGGTACTCCATGGAAACTCCCCAACTCCGCCCGGTCAGTTCCTTGATGCGCTGTTTGAAGCGCACAAAGGCTTTATCCGACCAGCGGATTTTGGCGCCCGAAAAGGCAAAACCAAGAAAGGTGATCTCGTTGGTATGAGCCACCTTGCTTTTCTCCTGGTTGACTTTGAGCTTGAGTTTCTTTTCAAGGAAACGAGTAATGCTAGCCATCACCCGCTCACCTGCTCGGCGGCTTTTCACTAAAATAACGAAGTCGTCGGCATATCTGGCGAAGCGGTGGCTTCGCCCCTCAAGTTCTTTGTCCAACTCATCCAGGAGGATATTGCTGAGCATAGGTGACAGTGGACCGCCTTGAGGAACACCCTTTCGGGTCTCGTGTAAACGGTCGTTAATTATCACCCCGGCTCGTAGGTACTTGCCGATCAGCTTCAGGACGCGTTTGTCTTGCACCTTTCTGCTGACCCTGGCCATAAGGACATCGTGCTCCACCGTGTCGAAATACTTGGCCAAATCGCAATCTACAGCCACGCGATATCCCTCGCGGATGTAGTGGCGGACCTGGTACACGGCATCATGCGCTGACAGCCCTTTACGGAAACCGAAACTTGCCTCCGAAAAACCGAGGTCAAAGATCGGAAACAGCACCTGGGCAATGGCTTGTTGAATCAAGCGGTCAAGTACTGCGGGAATTCCCAGGGGGCGAGTGCCTCCTGTTGCTTTCGGGATTTCTACCCTTTTGACCGGCAAAGGTTTATAAGTGCCTGCAAAGATAGACGAACGGATCTCTGTCCAGTGGTCATGAGCGTAGGCCATGAAGTCGTCGATAGGCATGTTGTCCACACCTGGCGCACCTCGGTTGGCCTTGACCTGTCGCCAAGCCAGGCTCATGTTGGGCCGGGAGAGAATCCGCTCCAACAGGTATTCATTGGGATCGGGTATTCCGGTAACGCGCCGACCAACTGCTCCCCCGGACGGGTTCATCGCACTGGTCGAGCATGCCGGGCCTTTTCCCTGCTCTGGGTTCGGTCCTTCGTTCGCCGGTGACGAACTACTATGACCTCTGCTGACTCCTGCCCGGTTCTCTGACATGTTGCCATGTAAGAGGCTTTCCAACGGGAGTTGGACCGCAGGCCGAACAGGTCTCCCCGGATAAGGACGTGATCTGTCACTACGCAACCGCGGCATTTACCGTATCTCCCAAACCCGGGGCGTTGTCATGTTGTGCTGACTTACCCAGAGACTCGGCCTTGTATGCCATTTCTGTTCGTCGGCTCATAGCTTTGTACTCCAGCTTCCTCCGGACGAGCCCTCGCGGGATCGCCCTTGCTTTCGACTAGTATTTATGTTCCTGTCATCACGACAGTAACAGGATTTACATACAGGGGACTTGCACCCCATAAGATCACGCCCATGCCGGGCGTACACAAACCAATTAACACGGACTCGCAGAAGCTCGCCGGTTATCGTAACGTTGGCTTAAAGATATCGTAAAAAAAAATAGGTACATTATAAATGAGCAAAGCAATAAAAAAAGAAGAGGTTGAAGCATTATTCAAAAAGTTTTCACACCCTCTGTTGAAATCAGCTATAACTCCACATCAAAAACAAGTATCCTTAGGATTGTCAAAATTATTATGGCTTGCATTTGTAACGAATAATGATTCTGAAGAAAATATTTATAATACTTTAGATCAAGTCTTAAAAAATCATGAAAATAATATATCTTTTGGCTCATTATACTTCTATAAAATGAAAAAAGCCTTAACAAGAAATGAATCTCGTATGGCACAAAAATACTATTCAAATAAAGACCACTTTAATGAATTAGAAAATTGGCTTGATCAATCTTAGCAAAAACATTCCTTTAAGAAATACATATGACCAAAATATATTAGCCAACAAACTGCTGCACACGGACCCCGCAAACAGCCCGGGTCCGGTGAGCAACACGTTGGGCGGTAAAAAGTAGAATACTGTGATTAAAGAAATTAGACAATTACTTGATAAACGTCCTATCCCTGTGGATGAAGTTCTCTCAGGAATAACGAAGCTTGCTCGGTTACATGAAAAAGAGTTTTTGCCATTCATGATAGAATTAACAGAAATGGACGGAATCTTTGATGAAATAATCGCTATGCCTGCTCTTTCAGCCTTGGTTGCATGGGGGGAGGCAGGGCTGGATGCACTGAAAGAGCACCTACTCTCGGGATTACATGGTACGGATGCGCAAAAAATTTTATTGGCTATAGCCTCAGATATTCCCCTTTCTGAAATCAAATTAATGATAGTTGAACCAGACTGGTTTGAAAAGTGCAGTATTTCAATCTCACCTGAGTTGTCAATATATGCACTTAAGGTTCTAAGGGAATTATTGCACGAGCAAACTACGGATAGTGAGATTCAAAGAAGGCTCATAGTGAACTTTTCAATGGAAACCATGATTCAAAAGAAAGGAGAGACCAATCATTCAACTATAGACGCATTTCTTTCCCTTTTACTTGATTCCCACCTTACATTAAACGAGCAAATACTGGAGCAATTTTTGACTCTTCTGGCCGCTGCCCCTAAAAAAGAGGAAGAAATTCATAAATTTCTATTTGAGCATCCTGTATTCCTTGACCCTCTTGCAATCGAGGTAAGAAGTAAGCATGAATTGGGGGATGACTTTATTACAGATTTTGTTGTCAGGAGAGTTGACGGAACATACATTTTGGTTGAGATAGAAAAGTCAACTGACCGGTTATTCACCGCGAAAGGGAGAATCCATAGCGAGTTGAATGATGCTATTGGTCAGGTTAGAGATTTTCAAGCATGGATTGCTGATAATCGCGCGTATGCCGAATCCAAATTACCCGGTATACGGAGGCCGGAAGGGCTTGTAGTAATGTATCCGCCAATTAAACCCCAGTAGGTTTGTCAGATAGCACCAACAGCTCTGGGCTCAGATTCATTGGAAGCAGAGCTTTGTAATCCGCCTCGCATTCTGCAAAAGGAATCTTCTCAAACAGATAGCGCAGGTATTTGTATGGTTCGAGTTTATTCGCTTTTGCAGTTTCAATGAGACTGTAAAGATCTGCACTGGCCCTCGCGCCATCAGGAGTTCCTGAGAAAATCCAGTTCTTGCGTCCGATCACAAAGGGCCTGATAGCATTTTCAGCCAGATTGTTATCCGGCGTCACAAAGGGATGATCAAGGTAAACAAGTAACCGGCTCCATTCGTTGAGAGTGTAATTGACGGCTATGCCGAGGAGGCTTTTCGGCACAACCTGCAGTGATTTTTTACTCAACCATTTGAAAAAGTCATCAAAGATCGGTTTTACTTTTTCCTGGCGCAACTGCAGCAGTTGTTCGCCGGTGATTTCTTTTTTTCTGGCCTCTGCTTCTATGGCATATATTTTTCGAATATAGCCAAGGGCAATATCGACACTTCCTGGTTTTTTAGTTTTCCCTTGAGCTTTCTGCGCATCGGTGAATTTACGCCTTGCATGCGCCAGACAACCAGCATGATAAACCTCAGGCATGTGGTCGAGAAAACCATAGCCGCTATACCCGTCGGACTGTACCACACCGCTGTATCCTTCGAGAAGATCTTTGGCAACATCAGCCGATCTGCTCGGGGCATAATGATAGAGCAACGCCGGTCGGTCCGGCAGACCTCCGCGACAAACCCACATATAGGATTTAGTCGATGCCGCCCGACCAGGTTCATAAAGAACCTGCAGTGTTGTTTCATCAATATTTATCAGGGGCCCTGATCTAATCTCCTGTTGTAGCAGTTCAAGGATCGGCTGACAGGCAATTGCAGCCTTCATAGCCCAATTACACATATTTGCTCTGGATATTTCCACCCCAATCCGGAGAAATTGACGTTCTTGCCGATAAAACGGCAAAGCATCACAAAATTTAGCGATGAGGATGTATGCCAGTAACCCGGCCGTAACAATTGATTTGGCGATGATCTGTCTGGGCGGTGGAGCTATTTTCACTACTGGGCCGTTTGTTTCCAGCCCTTCGCATTTCCTGCAGGCATATTTGGGGCGGATGTGCCTGATTACGCGGATAACGGCGGGAATGATATCAAGTTTTTCTGAGATATCTTCACCGATACGCACAAGGGTTTCACCACAGCCACAGATCTTGTCCTGTTCGGGAATATCATGGACAATGATTTCACGGGGAAGGTTTTCCGGTAATTTTTTCCTGCCTGGTTTCTTGCGTTGATGGGGAGTGACTTCGACTTTTTCCGGTTCCGGCTCGACCTCCGGTTCAGGCATATCGAAGAGTGGTAGCGGCACGGCACCAGTGTCCGCCGTCCCCTTTTCGCTTTTGTTGCCAAACATCTGCGCCTGGAGCAGACGGATCTGTTCGCGTAACAGATCGTTTTCCTTCTCGTATCTGCGTTCAGTTTCAAGAATAATCCGTTTTAATTCTGCTGGATCATCCGGTAATGTTTTGACTGTTTTTAACATGACAAAACTCTACCACAATTTCAAGGGAAAATCAATATTTACGTAGCAATATCAGCATATTAATCAAGAAACAGAACTATATTTTAGTCGTTTATGTGCCTGCTGCACATCAAGTCCCTGAAGAAGCCAGTTCAGTGCTGTCTGGCTCACCTCAACAACCTCCTGCTCTGATTCAGGCCAACGAAATACATCCTTTTCCAGACGTTTCATCCAGATGCAATTATGCCGATGTTCTGATTATGCCGAGTAGTAACAGGAATATCTATAGAATAACAAGGTATTCACAGTTCCATACCTCGGCATAATTTGTTACCATCAACTTTGCCATAGGTTCAGAGTGCCTTCAAGAATTCCATCAATTTGTCATCAGGTTTAAAGATCATCGGTTTGGCACTGATAGGGAGTGTTTTTTCGAGAACCTTAATCTTTTGTGTCAGATCCGAACTCATATAGGCTTGAGTGCTCTCAAGTGATTCATGCCCCAGCCAAAGTGCAATGACAGATAAATCCACTCCGGCCTGGAGAAGATGTACAGCAGCGGTATGTCGAAGCACATGGGGGCTTACACGTTTTTTCAAGAGTGATGAACAATTCTGTTCAGCCAAGGATACATATTTACCGAGAGTGTATGCAACTGTGTCCCGGTTGATTTTTTTCCCTTGCCGGGTTGGAAATAGAGGAACTGTGGGGTTAGCATCCAACTCATCGAGCCAATGCACAATGACTTCCGATACTGTTTTTCCCAAAGGCATTGAGCGTTCTTTTCGCCCTTTTCCAGTGCAGTGAACATAAGCACCTTTACCTAAAATGACGTCGCTGCAACGGAGATTGATGAGTTCCGAGACCCTCAACCCCGTATGTATTGCTAATGAAATGAGGGCGTGATCCCTCCGGCCGATCCAGGAGGACCTGTCAATAGCAGCCAATATTGCATCGACTTCATCGACAGTCAGGAAGTCGATCTCACGCTTTTTGTATCGCTTGGTTGGAATCGCCAAGACACGCTGAATATGACCGGATAGCTGTGGTTCCTGAAAGGATGCATAATTGAAAAAAGAACGGATAGCTGCAAGACGATGGTTACGCGTCCGAGGAGTGTTATGGCGCCCCTCTTCCAAGTGATTGAGGAATTTACAGATGAGTGAATCGTCCAAGTCCTCGAGCAATAACTTTGATGGGGTTTTCCCAAGTTCACGTTGAGCGTATTCGAGTAGCAGGCGAAATGTATCCCGATAAGCTAAAATAGTTTCCTTGCTGACCCGTTTTTGGTTCATCAGCCTTTCAATAAAGAATCCTTCTAAGTTGTAGGCCAGAGCAGAAGATGAGTTTTTCATAGATTACCTCGCTTTTCCTCAAGACGGTTGCGAGCCAGCTCCAGGAGTTCGGGAATGGCTGAAAAGTACCAATAAGTAGAGGAAGGACCGACGTGGCCCATATAGATCGAGAGGGCGTACACCGCCTGCTCTATATTGTTACCCCTTTTATAGATGTCGATCAGGCTCTTCACGGCGAAGCTGTGGCGCATATCATGAATTCGTGGTTTTTTACCTTGGTTGGGATCCCGAATGCCGATCTTGGTGGATAATTGTCTGAAAGTCAGTTGGGCTATTGCGGTGGTTGGCCGGTTACCGATGGTGCTCAGGAAAAATGACGGAGACTGAACATCAGGAAAGATTTGATCACGGCTGCGAGCATAATATGTCAGGGCATTTGAGGTAGAGACATGCACAGGGATCAGACGAGATTTACCGAATTTGGCATTACGAATTGTAAGCAACTGGTTGGTGCAGTCCACGTCTTCTCTGTCGAGGGCTAAGGCCTCAGAAATACGAAGACCTGTCACCCAAATCAGACTGAATAAGGTGAGGTAAGTCAATCCCCTGAGCCCCTTACGACAGGGCAGCGATTTTGCGGCAGCAATTAAACGTGAGATCTCTTCTTCCGAGTAGATAGTGCCTGGAAGAAAATTAAAAAGTGTTAACAAAATCAAATCGATAACATCACAACCCACAAACGAAGAAAATGAGCGCGTAGATAGCGACGGATGTCGAGTAATAATGTAACGTGTTGTAATGTATTGTATATTACTTTTCGGTAAAACCATTCAGCAGGGCCTCTAAGGGATAAAACGACTGCAACCGCCAAATCTTCGTCGGGTGAAAAACTCATGCGTAAAGTAATCGTGCCACAAATGAAGTTGGGCGAACTGGCTATCGCCGACATAAAGCTGGACCCTAAATCACGCGATGATATCCCGCAAATCCTCCGAGGACTCCAGCATCTCTACACCACACCTGAACTGCGCGGTCCGATATTTGCCATTCTGGAAGAGGTGTTGCCTGAGCGTCAAATTGAAGGAAAGATTGTCAAGGCCGACCCCAACAACGGTCGCCCCGGCATGACACAATGGCAGATTCTGGTGCTGGGGGTGCTCAGATTGGGGCTCAACGCCGATTATGACCGTATCCAGGAGTTGGCCAACGAACACAAGACCCTTCGGCAAATGCTCGGTCACAGTGATTGGGCGGACGAGAAGTATTATAATCTGCAGACCCTCAAAGATAATCTGCGGCTGTTTACTCCGGAAATCCTCGATCGGCTCAACCGGGTAATAGTCGGAGCGGGACACAAGGCATTAAAAAAAAAACGGAAGAGGAGGTCGTAGGCCGTTGTGATTCCTTTGTGGTGGAGACAGACGTCCATTTTCCAACCGACATCAACCTGCTCCTGGACGCTATCCGTAAGGTCATCGAAATCAGTGCTGAACTGTCCTCCACCTACAAACTGCCGGGATGGCGGCAACACCGCTACCACCAGCGTCAATTCAAAAGGCAGTACCGCAAAGTACAGCGGCTCAAGCACTCCACGTCCAAAGACGAAAGCAAACAGCAGCAAAAAGATCAGGAGATTAAAGATGCTCATCGTGCCTACCTGGAGGTGGCGGAGGGATATCTGACCCGAGCGGACCACACCCGCCAACAGGTCAGCCCGCACGACCCTCTTTCCGTGGCTTGGCTCAGCGTATTGAATGATTTTATGGAACATGCCCGTCGGCAGATCGACCAGATTGATAGGCGGGTGCTCCGGGGTGAACGTATTCCTCACGACGAGAAGGTGTTTTCCCTGTTTCAACCGCATACCGAATGGATCAGCAAAGGGAAGGCCGGCGTTCCGGTGGAATTGGGACTGCGTGTGTGCATTATGGAAGACCAGGACCGCTTTATTCTGCATCACCGAGTGATGGTAAAGATCACCGATGACAAGGTGGCCTTTGCCATGGTGGGCGAAACCAAGCAGAAGTTCCCCACCTTACGAGCGGTCAGCATGGACAAAGGCTTCTTTAGTCCCGCCAATCAGGAAGTTCTGAAATCGCGTCTTGAGTGTGTGGTACTACCCAAAAAGGGTAAACTCTCGCAAGCCGACAAAGCTCGCGAAAGCGAACCTGAATTTGTCAATCTGCGCAAACAACACTCGGCGGTGGAATCGGCGATCAACGCCCTTGAAGTCCACGGACTGGACAAATGTCCCGATCACGGTCTCAACGGATTTAAACGCTACATTGCCATGGCGGTGGTGGCACGTAACATACAGCGCCTGGGTGCGGTGTTGCGTCAACAGGAACAAGAGGCCGCTCAACGCAAACGCGGATCTTACAAAAAAGCAGCCTGAGAAGAGCAGGCTCATCCGGCTGCAAAGTCGATGGCAGAGCTATGTCTGGCCTACGTAGCAGGTGAGAATCATTGTCATCTGCGAGGCAAAAATGACAAAAGATTCTGCCGAAGAGAAACTCATTCGCATTAACTGTGACCGCGCCGGTGCGATTTTTTCAAAAATTTGGGGTTTTCTGCCAGGCACTAGATATAAGGTGTTGGTCTTCTGTGGCTATAGGGTAGCAACGTCAATGGGGGAACCTCCGAGGTATGGTCTCGACCTCGCACATAAATGGCAAAATGATGAACCATGCGCAGCTTGTAAGCCCACCATTTGGGATTTGCACCATCCGGCTTAATTGCCCAGGCCAGTGCTAACTGTGTGGTTATGGTCGTCGCCTTTTTCTCTAAGGCGAATTGCACGAAGTTTTGGAGAGAAGATCGATGTGTGCGCAGCTTGTAACCCAATGCCTGCCGCAATTCCAAGTATCCTTGAAGGTAATCTTGTAGATTGCTCATTGATCTCCTCCTTCTGGCCATGGACGAGCCATGGGGCGTAGTCGGCCAAGATCAACCTTGGCATAAATGGCCGTCGTATCTGCTTTTTGATGTCGAAGGATTTGTCCTATCTCGGTTAAAGACGCTCCACTCTGGAGCAGCATCGTTGCGAAACTACGCCTCAGCAGGTGAGTACCTTTCCCCGGTGGATTCAAATTTGCGCGTCGCAATGCATTGCGGACTACATTGGCAACGGAGCGTGAATTCGAAAAGGGTTCAAAAGGAGCTATTGCTCGCACAAAGACATATCGAGTTGAGCACTGAGGACGACCGTGGCAAAGATAAGTGCTTATGGCTTCTCCAACATCTTGAAGCAGAGGGAGCCGATCCCGTTTGCCACTTTTCCCAAGAATATTGAGGAATCCGGCATCCCAGTCAATATCGTCTAAGGTTAATCGGCAAATCTCAATAGCTCGTAATCCCAGGCGGATAAGCAATAAAAGTATCGCTTTATCTCGTTGTCCTCGGGGCGTCTCACACTCGCAGTTTTGAATCAGCAAATTAATCTCGTCAGTGGTAAGGAATTCCGGGATAGTCGTGTGTCGCCAGGAAGGTATCGTGGGTACGTTATCTGCCAGGTGCACAGAGATGTCACCACGGAACTGCAGGAAACGGAGAAAGCATCGGAGAGCAGACGCTTCTGTCTTAAGCGTGGTGGTGTTGCAGTGGTGCGATCGATTGAGAAAATATTGTTCAATGTGACGAGGCAGTAGATCTGCAAACTCAAGACTGTTTTCTCCGAATTGAAGTGAGAGGAAATTTCGAGCAACCCGAATGCGCACACGCATAGTTTCTTTTTCCAAACCTTGATTTCTTACCATGTGCTCTTGATACTTGGCGATGCATTGGTCGGGAGGCGTTTCCACAGGTTTCTGTTTTCCGACAATTCCTGCTTGCTGCAAGTAGTTGAGCAGATGTTGGTAGGGCCATTTTTTTACCTGAAGTTGATCGTTTTGATAGCGGAAACACAAATAAGTCCTGATAGTTTCTTCGCTTAATTCGGCAATACCGACTTCTTGCCGGGCTAGCCACCGGCTCAGGTGGCCTGCTTCTCGAACATACCGCTGGCCAGTTGCATACGAGTAGTCCCGTTTTGCGAGAAACTCAGAAAATGGAGTAAGGTGTGGTGCAATTGGACCTATGGAATAACGATTGAGAATCCATGGCCTTGTGTAGTAGGAATTTTCACTCATACTGTCTTCCCTCCTAGTTTGGGTGAATGGATGTGAGGAGATGAAAACAGAATTATGCCGAATTGATGAACAGGATGGAATGTAAACAGAGGCGTGAGTGCTTGGGGTTAGCAGATCAAGGAATTTTGTTCGGCATAATCAGAACATCGGCATAATTGCATCTGGATGAAACGTCTGGAAAAGGATGTATTTCGTTGGCCTGAATCAGAGCAGGAGGTTGTTGAGGTGAGCCAGACAGCACTGAACTGGCTTCTTCAGGGACTTGATGTGCAGCAGGCACATAAACGACTAAAATATAGTTCTGTTTCTTGATTAATATGCTGATATTGCTACGTAAATATTGATTTTCCCTTGAAATTGTGGTAGAGTTTTGTCATGTTAAAAACAGTCAAAACATTACCGGATGATCCAGCAGAATTAAAACGGATTATTCTTGAAACTGAACGCAGATACGAGAAGGAAAACGATCTGTTACGCGAACAGATCCGTCTGCTCCAGGCGCAGATGTTTGGCAACAAAAGCGAAAAGGGGACGGCGGACACTGGTGCCGTGCCGCTACCACTCTTCGATATGCCTGAACCGGAGGTCGAGCCGGAACCGGAAAAAGTCGAAGTCACTCCCCATCAACGCAAGAAACCAGGCAGGAAAAAATTACCGGAAAACCTTCCCCGTGAAATCATTGTCCATGATATTCCCGAACAGGACAAGATCTGTGGCTGTGGTGAAACCCTTGTGCGTATCGGTGAAGATATCTCAGAAAAACTTGATATCATTCCCGCCGTTATCCGCGTAATCAGGCACATCCGCCCCAAATATGCCTGCAGGAAATGCGAAGGGCTGGAAACAAACGGCCCAGTAGTGAAAATAGCTCCACCGCCCAGACAGATCATCGCCAAATCAATTGTTACGGCCGGGTTACTGGCATACATCCTCATCGCTAAATTTTGTGATGCTTTGCCGTTTTATCGGCAAGAACGTCAATTTCTCCGGATTGGGGTGGAAATATCCAGAGCAAATATGTGTAATTGGGCTATGAAGGCTGCAATTGCCTGTCAGCCGATCCTTGAACTGCTACAACAGGAGATTAGATCAGGGCCCCTGATAAATATTGATGAAACAACACTGCAGGTTCTTTATGAACCTGGTCGGGCGGCATCGACTAAATCCTATATGTGGGTTTGTCGCGGAGGTCTGCCGGACCGACCGGCGTTGCTCTATCATTATGCCCCGAGCAGATCGGCTGATGTTGCCAAAGATCTTCTCGAAGGATACAGCGGTGTGGTACAGTCCGACGGGTATAGCGGCTATGGTTTTCTCGACCACATGCCTGAGGTTTATCATGCTGGTTGTCTGGCGCATGCAAGGCGTAAATTCACCGATGCGCAGAAAGCTCAAGGGAAAACTAAAAAACCAGGAAGTGTCGATATTGCCCTTGGCTATATTCGAAAAATATATGCCATAGAAGCAGAGGCCAGAAAAAAAGAAATCACCGGCGAACAACTGCTGCAGTTGCGCCAGGAAAAAGTAAAACCGATCTTTGATGACTTTTTCAAATGGTTGAGTAAAAAATCACTGCAGGTTGTGCCGAAAAGCCTCCTCGGCATAGCCGTCAATTACACTCTCAACGAATGGAGCCGGTTACTTGTTTACCTTGATCATCCCTTTGTGACGCCGGATAACAATCTGGCTGAAAATGCTATCAGGCCCTTTGTGATCGGACGCAAGAACTGGATTTTCTCAGGAACTCCTGATGGCGCGAGGGCCAGTGCAGATCTTTACAGTCTCATTGAAACTGCAAAAGCGAATAAACTCGAACCATACAAATACCTGCGCTATCTGTTTGAGAAGATTCCTTTTGCAGAATGCGAGGCGGATTACAAAGCTCTGCTTCCAATGAATCTGAGCCCAGAGCTGTTGGTGCTATCTGACAAACCTACTGGGGTTTAATTGGCGGATACATTAGAAGGTATTCAGGAATGTTTGCCTTGATCTTGTTCAATCATTTTGGAATTGCCCAAAATAACCTTGAAGGGAATGCGGCCCCTTTTTCCTTTTTCAAACAAGGGAATCACCGATATGCCATTAAGCAATAGCATCTATATTTCTTACTCTTGGAAAGTAGAAGATAAGAATGACACAGTAGAAAAATTGCTCACCGCTTTTTCAGAAAATGGAATTGAGGTCAAACGAGACCTCAATGTAATTAATTACGGCGATTCCATAAGGGCCTATATGGATGAGCTAGCTACTGGTGGGGTGATTATTCTCGTGCTCAGCGAGTCGTATTTCAAATCTCCAAACTGCATGTATGAGTTACGGGAACTCTATCACAACAATAGGAAGGAATTCCGCAAACGTATCTTTCCGGTGGTGCTGCAGGGTACGAAGTTTCACCAGGCGATTGATCGTATTCCTTATATTCGGCATTGGGGGGAAGAAACCAAGAAGCTGAAAGATGAGATCAACACTGTCTCTAGAGAGGATATCAGTGCTGGCTCACATCAAGAACTTAGGGACTATTCCGACTTTCGTCGGATTATTGATGAGCTGCTTGCGCTGATCGGCGATATGAACCATCTGACAGAAGAGGAACATCTAGAGAACGGTTTTTCTGCTTTGATTGAGCGCCTCTTCTCTCAACCTGCTCTGGACGAAGGCGATGGCAAGGATAAAACTTGTCCTGAAAAAGCGGTAGGCAATCAGGCGTCAGATATTGGTCAGAATATTATCGGAAATAGCAATATTTCTTCTGGTAGCGGGAATGTCATTGTCAATAATATCAATGTTCAGACTGCCGGAATGAAACAATCGCCGGAAAAAGCCCATTTGCGAAGTAACGGAAATAAACCGAAAATCGAATATAATATCCCTGAACTTCCGCCAAATTATCTGCCCCGTAAAGAATACCTAGAAGAGTTTCGTGCCGCCTTGCAGCAAGAGTCAATCGGCCTGACCGGAGCAGCCCATGTGGGCGTGCAGGGTATGGGCGGTCTTGGCAAATCGGTCCTCGCCATTGCCCTTGCCCTTGACGAGGACGTACAAGCAGCCTTCGCGGATGGCATCTTCTGGCTCACCTTTGGGCAGGAGGTTGGGAATGACGACTTGCTTGCCTGGCAGAATACTCTTCTCAAACTCCTTGGGCAGCAAGAGCCTGAGGACGCCCTTGATCTCGGCAGGCACCGGCTCAATACAGCCCTGCGTGATAAACGCTGTCTTTTTATCATTGATGACATCTGGGACAGCAGGCATTTGAATTCTTTTGATCTCAGCGGCACAGACTGTCGGTTTCTTCTGACCAGCCGAAAAGCGGATGTGCTGGAGCGGCTCGGCATTGACGGGAAACCCATTGCGCTGCTCAGTGAAGATCAGGCTTTGGCGATGCTGGCGCGTTATTCCGCATACTCTCCTGATGAGCTGCCGGCAGAGGCGGTGGAGATTGTCAGGGAATGCGGTTATCTCCCTTTAGCTGTAGCGGCCATCGGCAGCATGGTGAAAAGGAAACCGGCTGATCGCTGGCAATTGGCCCTTAGTAAATTGCAGGAGGCCAAGCTCGATAAGATTTCCTTTAAATTCGACTACCAATACGAAAATCTTTTCCGGGCCTTGCAGGTCAGTGTCGAGGCCCTACCTGCAGCAACACAGAAGTATTACGCAACCCTGGCTGTCTTCCCGGAAGACGTAATGATTCCCGAATCTGTTCTCAAGCTGTACTGGGAGTATTGTGCCTTTAATGATGATTATCCACAGGATGTGATTGATGATTTGTTGGATGCCTCGCTGCTGACCCGTGTTGATGATAATTCTGTGCAACTGCATGACCTGCTGTTGGATTATCTGTTTAAGCAGGCAGAAAATATCGCTGAGCTACATAGGCAACTGCTTGAGTCCTACAAGGCTGCTTATCCAGGTGGATGGCATACGATCCCTTATGCGGAACCTTATTATTTTTATAAATATTGGTTAATTCATGCCGAGGCGGCTGGCGAAACCGCTCAGGTTTCTGCCATTGCTGACGCACTGATCAGATACCAGCCTTTGCTCAATTATCGAACATTGCTGACCTGTCTAAAGAATGTTGATTACCAACTTGCTGAGGTTGCACCGCACCTGCTGAAAACAAATCAGCATCCCGAGGTACTTGCAGCTTGTCTCAGGGCATCGGGAAAAGATGCAAAAGAAGATGCACGGCGATTGCTGAAGATAAATGAGCATCCTAACGTCCTTGCTGCCTGCTTAAAAATACTTGGCGATGAAGCCAAGGATGATGCACGACGGCTGTTGAAAGAAAGTCAGGACAGCTATGTTATTGTATCTTGCTTAACTATCCTTGAAGATGAAGCCAAGGATGACGCACGACGGCTGTTGAAAGAAAGTCAGGACAGCTATGTTATTGGTACCTGTTTAAAAATCCTTAAAGATGAAGCCAAGGATGACGCACGACGGCTGTTGAAAGAAAGTCAGGACAGCTATGTTATTGGTACCTGTTTAAAAATCCTTAAAGATGAAGCCAAGGATGACGCACGACGGCTGTTGAAAGAAAGTCAGGACAGCTATGTTATTGTATCTTGCTTAACTATCCTTGAAGATGAAGCCAAGGATGACGCACGACGGCTGTTGAAAGAAAGTCAGGACAGCTATGTTATTGGTACCTGTTTAAAAATCCTTAAAGATGAAGCCAAGGATGACGCACGACGGCTGTTGAAAGAAAGTCAGGACAGCTATGTTATTGTATCTTGCTTAACTATCCTTGAAGATGAAGCCAAGGATAATGCACGACGGCTGTTGAAAGAAAGTCAGGACGATATCGTTTTATCTTCCTGTTTGCAACTTTTAGGTAAAAGAGCAAAGAAAATTGCTCGTCAACTGCTTGGGAATAATCGACATCCTGAACTCGTTGTTTCCTGTCTTCGTATTCTGGAAGAGGAAGCTAAAGAAGAGGTAAAAGTTCTACTAAAAGAAAACGATAACCCACATGTCCAAGCTGCTTGCCTGAAAGCCATTGGGATGGATGCTAAGGACGATGCAAAACGTCTACTCGTAGAAACACAGAATCCAGAACTCCGATCTGCCTGCTTAATGCTGCTTGGAGACGAAGTGAAAGAAGAGGCGAGAGAGTTCTTGAATACTGCTGAGAATTCTTCCCTCATAACAGCCTGCCTAAAAGTTCTTAACGATGATGCAAGAGATGATGCAAAACATCTGCTGCAAACAAATCCTAATCCACTGGTTGTAACCACCTGTTTGCAGGTTCTTGGAGGTGAAGCGAAGGAAGAAGCGCGTTGTCTTCTCAAAGAGAGTCAAAATTCATTTATTTTAAGAGAATGTATGCATATTCTCGGAAACGAAGCAAAGAAGGATGCCCGACGTTTGCTCAAATCAAGCGAGAATGAGTATATTATCGTTGCCTGTATCGAAGCTCTTGGCAAAGAAGCAAAGGTTGAGGCCGAGCGGCTGATCAAAACTTCCAACAATAGGTTTATCAGAAAAGAGTGCCGAGAATTGATTTATTCCTGGGAAACGTCCTTGGGCAGCAAATTCCCGGAACTTGCCCAATTGAAAAAGAAATTAGAAAATAAATGACTGATTTGGTCAATTCTGGTGAAAACACCAGGGCTACACATTTGACATGCTCATTTCCAACAACAAAATTAACCAGATAAACTGGTTATTTTCATGTTATATCTAAAAACAAGGAGTTAAGATTCAAGCAGGAATCAAAGTATGATAGTTGAAAAGATGAAAATTGAAGATTATGAAGAGATCTATCTGCTTTGGTCTGAAGCAAGTGGAATTACATTACGGGTGGTCGATGATTCAAAAGACGGAATAGATAGATTTATAAAAAGAAACCCAAATAACAGTTTTGTTTGTCGAATTGATGGAAAAATAATTGGTTGCATCCTTTGCGGACATGACGGTAGAAAGGGCTTCATTTATCATACTGTGGTAAAGCAAAACCAACGAGGAAAGGGAATTGGAAAACGGCTAGTACATCAGGCTATCAATTCACTGAAGGAAGAACAAATAACAAAGATAGGGATTCTGGTTAACTCTGATAATAAGCAAGGAAATGACTTCTGGACGTCACTTGGTTTTGAATTTTTCAACGACCTAGATTATGGGCTTTTACCTATAAATAAGTTAAATATCTAGAATCATATGACAAATGTTTACAGCTGATTTTACCCGCCGAAAACGGCGGCTAAAACAGCTGAAACAGGCGTTATTTTTCTAGATAACTCGCCGAAAGGAAAGGGCAAATCGCTCGTGTCTTCGACCGGACTCATTTAGGGTGGTCCTTTTCGTCTTCATCCCTCCCAATTTGCCCTTTCCTTTCTCTCGTCCTTGCTGATAGGCCATAATTTCACAAGTTGTTTTTGCAGGGTTATGTTAAAAAAGGAGTTCCATAATAATTATAGAAAAGTCCGATAATCGACACCCAGGACCTCAGCGAATCGCTTGGCCATCTCTTTTCCGATTACACGTTTTCCATTTTCCATCTCTGAAATATGCCGTTGAGGAATGCCCATTTTTTCAGCAAGCTCGCATTGTGTTAAGTCTTCACGCGTACGATATGCACGGAGGGCAATAATTTTTTCTTTGCCGAGAAAATCCGGAAACACTTCTGCAATAGCATAAGTCTGCTCCTCACCGGCTTCAATTTTCCGTGCAAATTCTCTCACCTTAGCTGCGTTTTTTTTATGAACTTTCAGCTGCAAAGTGACAATCTCTTTATCAATATGGCGCTTTTTCGTGGGTTCCTGCATATATTACCTCAACAAACCTTATCTTTCCCTGTGTCACCTTCCAGATTGCCACATAACAAGGCTTTCCCTTTTTTAAATGGCAATGATGCCGAGAATCTGACAGTTTGGAATAATTTGGCCAATTGCCTCTTGCTGGTCCGCTTGTTTTTATCTCTTGGACCAACAGAAAAAGCACTTCTCTAACCCTGGCTGGAAGTTTATCGGTCTGCTTCTTAGCCTTGTTTGAGAATTGGACTGTCCAGTTCATACAATATACCAATTATTAGTATCTTTCAAGATCCGATTATACCAGCTGACAAAGCCACCTGTTTCAGTTTTTTTGTTCAGTTTTTCATCAATTATTCTGTAATTTCATAACTGCCTGCTTCAACTGGCTCTCACCAATATGTGCATATCGCTCGGTCATTTTTAGATCATGGTGCCCTAGGAGATCACGAACCAGATAAATATCTGTTCCCTTTTCAACTAGCCATGATGCGAAAGTATGTCTTAAAGTATGGAAGTTTACCCATTGTTTTTTATCAGCAATACCCTCGTTGAAGAGTTCTTTGACTGTTTTATAATAAACACTACTGATCATGTAATGAGGTTTGTTTAAAGATCGGCGAGCAGGGAACACAAGACTGTCTGGGTGTCCGGGGCCTATATCTGATAACATTTTTTTTATATCAGACGTCATGTATGCCGGTCGTGTTTTTCCATTTTTGATATTTCTCAGCATTATCACCCCTTGAATCAGATCAACATCAGACCATTTAAGGTTAGCCACCTCTCCAAATCGCATGCCGGTGTATAACGATAGCATTGCAATATTATGAACTTCCATAGATCTGTCTGCTAGTCTGGTCATCAGCCTATCGGCTTCTTCACGACTGAGGTACCTGTTTTTTGTATTATCTTCTTGAGGATAAGCTATGCCCGAGGTTTTACCGCTTATTTGGCGTTTTCTGATTTCTCTTGCAGGGTTTGCTCCTGCGAACACACCTTCATCAATTGCGAAATTGAAGACAATCCGAACCACATGGAGTGCATACCTTACTGTACGCGGCGAAAGCCCCTTCCCCTCCATATTATTTTGTAGTGTTCTGATGTGAGGGACTTGAGAAATTTTTTTAAGCGGAGTTTTACCAAAAACCGGAAGAATATGGAGCCGAGCCAATTGTTCTTCCCTTTTCCACGATCGTGGATTTTTCTTCTTTTCTTTTGAATGTTCCAGAAACTTAACGAAAATATCAGCAAAAGACATTTGTCTAATCTGCTCCTGCTGTTCACGTTTTTCTTCCTCTTTAAACTCTAAGGCTTGTAACGCATCTTTTTCTTTCAAGGTAAATGGACGAACTCCATTTTTCCGATTCATTTTCAGCTCATGATATATTGTATAGGCTTGGTCCTCATTCAATTTTGGACCTTCCCACCCAAGAGCTTCAGTTACCGTTTTCCCTTGCCACTTGTAGGTCATCGTGAAATACCTGATCGGACGTTTCGACCGACCAACGCCGGTAGTCATCGTCTGATGTTCTCGATATCTCAACCCAGGATATTTTGACTTAACCCACTGCAACATAATCCCTCCATTAAATTATTTGTGAGTCCGCTTATTTGATTTTGTACAACCCCTGTACAACCTTTTCCATGAAATGCGATGATATAACGTGAAGTAGCGTATCAGCTAACTAGCTGATTGTCAACGATTAGTGATATGTAATGAGGCAGGATGACATGCCATAAAACGGACTCTGAATCCGCTTATCAAGGTTCGAGCCCTTGTCCCCCAGCCATGAAATTTCAAGCACTTATGAGGATTGCCTCATAAGTGCTTTCACCTTGAAGAACGCCGAGAGGCGTCGTCTGCAAGCGGTTGTTCACAACCTCTCCGGCAGTAGGTACTTGCCAATAAATTTCAATACTCGTTTATCATCTATCCGACGGGAAACTCTTGCCATAAGAACATCATGATCAACTCTGTCAAAGAATTTTGACAAGTCGGAATCTACTGCAATTTTAAGCCCTTCCCGGACATATGACTGAACACGGCGGATTGCACCATGTGCTGATCTGTTCGGCCTGAATCCAAAGCTTGACTCTGAAAAATTAGTATCAAACCAAGGCTCGATGACCTGAGTTATTGCTTGTTGTATGATCCGATCCAGAACAGTCGGAATTCCTATCTTACGAATTCCTCCATCCGGTTTTCGATCTCAACTCACAAAACAGGTTTTGGGGTATAATTTCCTCCAACAATGGGAGTGCGTATCTCCTGCCACATTCACGAAAATGGTGAGGAAAATCCTCAATGGTGACTCCGTCAAAACCTTGAGCTCCACGGTTCGATCTTACCTTCTGCCATGCCCGCGCAATGTTGTCATTTACTACGATACGCTCAAGTGAAATGGGATATAAAGGCTGTTTTCCAGTGCAGCGCACAGATGCGGCTCCCCCGGACGAGGTCGACACAGCCCTATAGCACACTGGTACTTTTCCTTCGTTCTTCATGTTCGGCCCTTCAGTGGAGTGATCCTCCCGGCTTTTCTATTCACCGAGCTCGTTTCCAACTGCCTGTCTACCTTTAGCGACCTCCTGCACCTACTATGGCCTCTGCTGACTCCTGTCTCATCACAGCCGATGTTGCCATCGCCTGCGCTTCCGTTTCCGGATGCTCGGGAAACAGACCTCCCCGGGTAAGAACGTGAACTTCCGCTATACGACCGCGTCATTTACCATATCTCCTGATCCAAGGGCTTAAACATGTTGTGCTGTCTTACCCAGAGACTCGGCCTTATATGACATTTCTGTTCGTCGGCCCACAATTTTACCATCCGGCTTCCTCCAAACGTCACCTCGCGATAACGCTCTTGCCATAGGTTAGTATTTCATGTTAAGCAAACGACTTAACACAGTATCACACACAGGGGACTTTAACCCCATTAATTCACGCCCATGCCGGGCGCACACAAGGCTTTTGCAGCGGAGCGCAAAAAGCAACGATAATTAAAGCAATTTTTTCATTCATAGCAAAGAAAATGAAAATTCCTGCAAAGGATCAAATATGGATAGAAACAAGGAAACGGTTTCATCTTTCTGATATTCAAATTCAAATGGCTCGTGAACTCGGTTTAAATCCAAAGAAATTTGAGAAATTGGCAAGTCATAGGCAAGAGACCTGGAAAGCACCTCTATCTGAATTCATCGAGGACGTCTATTTCAAACGTTTCAAAAAAGAAAAACCCGATACAGTCAAATCAGTTGAGCAAGTTGTCAAGGATCGAAATAGGAAACGGGAGGAACGTAAACGACTAAAGGCAGAATTGAAATCCATAAAAACTGATGATGAAATTCCATTTTAGTCATTATAAATGTCACAAGAGAGAATTTTAATAAGGCCAAGATCTCACATAATATTCGAATCAAAAGAGGAAAAATATGGAGTTGTTCCGAGGGCCAATAATTGGGTTCACTATACAAGTATTCTTAAAATAGAAGCTGAAAGCATTACTGGCGCATATGCAAAAGTAGCCATTTTTTTTTAAGAGCTTTGGGATTGAATTCAAATCTTGATTTAAAACCCATGCAGAACAGTATACCCCCATTAACGCAGACGGGAAAAACGTTTGCAACCTGACGGTCTAGGACTGTGGCCCGTTGGTTTTGGGAAACGTTAATTGCATATTGAAACAGTTACACCCAATAAAAAATGACGAGCAATGAGATCAGTAAATATCCACCGGTAAAACCGGTGGATTTAGGTTGTGAACCGCTCAAAGCCGTTGAAAACCAGGAGCCACCTAAAGCTGACTGTTAAAACAACTTCAATTGATCAATCCGTTTGTCCTTTTTCTCCTGCTTTTGAATATACTCTCGAACGGCTTCCTCATCCTTACCACCGTCGATGTATAATATCCTCTTGCCCAGAAGTTCTGGCCAACAAAATTCTTTTTCCGTCCCTGAAAATTCCAGCGATTTGAATCGCGCTTTTGCCTTTGATAAAACCAACAACATGAGATACCGAATGTTTAGGTGGAATGGGGATCAAAATGTGAACATGATCGGGCATCAAATGCCCTTCAACAACCTTGCATTCTTTTTGCGTTGCCAGATCGCGAAATATCTCTCCAAGGTATTTCCTAAGATCTTCAAATATTGCCTTTTTACGATACTTCGGAATCCATACGATGTGATACTTGCATTCCCACTTCGTGTGGCTTAAGCTTTGTCCGGCATACATGGGACGTCTCCTTGTCTTGAACTTTGAGCGGTTCAGAATTGTGAGATTCCCCTCTTATTCCCGTAATTGTCAAACCTTAGGAGTTCACTGGCAAAGCCGGTGGTTTACCTGTTTTTTATTATAGAAAAGCCTGATAATCGACACCCAAGATCTCAGCGAATCGCGTAGCCATCTCTTTTCCGATTACACGTGCGACAATCTCTTTATCAATATGGCGATTTTTCGTGGGTTCCTGCATATGTTGTTACCTCAACAAACCACATTTGGCCCTGTGTCACCTTCCAAATTGCCACATAACAATGCTTTCCCTTTCTCAAATGGCTCTCACCAATATGTGCATATCGCTCGGTCATTTTTAGATCATAATGCCCTGTGCCAGGATCTCATGCCCCGGACCGGCTTCCGGTTAATGGCCCAGAATGAACTGAACTTTCAGGGCAAGATCATTTTTAGAAAAGGGTTTTTGAATGAAATTCATCCCGTCATCCAGAACCCCCTGGTGGGCAATAACATTGGCGGTGTAACCGGACATGAACAAGGTTTTTAGATGGGGGCAGATCTCTAGGATGCGCTGAGAAAGTTCCCGGCCATTCATTTCCGGCAGAATCACATCGGTGATGAGCAGGGCAATGGTCTGCCCGTGCTCCTTGGCAATATCCAGGGCCTGGGCCGGGCTCTGGGCCGCAAGGACCTGATACCCCAGCCGTTCCAGAATAGATGTCCCGAGTTGAAGGATGGCCTCCTCATCCTCCACCAGCAGCACGGTTTCGCCGTTGGCCCCCTGTTTTGCCAGGGTATTGGTGGATTCATAGATCGCTTGGATAGAGCCCGAGTGGTGAGGAATATACAGGTTAAAAGTCGTGCCCTTTCCCGGTTCGCTGTAAACATTGACAAAGCCGTCGTTCTGTTTGATGATGCCGTACACGGTGGCCAGCCCAAGTCCTGTGCCTTCGCCTTTGCCCTTGGTGGTGAAAAATGGCTCAAAGATATGCTCTTGGGTCTCCCTGTCCATGCCACATCCGTTATCGCTGACGGTCAGGCAGACAAACGGGCCGGGCCTGAACCCAGGGTGACTACCGCAGTAATCCTCATCCACAATAACGGAACGGGTTTCAATTGTTATGGTCCCGGTTTCGCCTATTGCATCCCTGGCATTAATGCACAGGTTAGCCAGAATTTGGTCAATCTGCATCGGGTCCATTTTCACGGTTTCTTGATTGGCATGGGGGAGCCATTCCAATTCGATGTTTTCTCCGATGAGTCGGCGCAGCATCTTGAGTATGCTTTCCACTTGCCGGTTCAGGTCCACAATCTTCGGCGCAATGGTCTGCTTTCGGGCAAAGGCGAGAAGCTGGCGAGTGATGTCTGCCGAATGCCGGGTGGCTTTGATGATCTGCTGTATATTCTTACGGTTGGGATCGCCCGGGGCAAGGTCTTCGAGTACGAGTTCGGCATACCCCAGAATTACCCCGAGCATGTTGTTGTAGTCATGGGCCACCCCGCCGGCCAGCCTTCCCACTGACTCCATTTTCTGGGACTGGAGCAGCTGATCCTGGATGTTCTTATGGGCGTTTTCCCGTTCGATACGCTGGGAGATATTTTCCATGGTAAGCATCACCCCCATGACCTGGCCATCGCTGTCATGGATAGGGGCCGATGACAGGGAGGCATGGAATTGGGAACCGTCCCGCCGTTTTTGCATGAGTTCATGGCCCATGATGATTTCGTCCTGGCAGACTCTCTGACAGATATTGTGAAACATTTCCCGCTCACTGCCGGGAACTGTGGGAGGAATCTTACCCATGACCTCCTCCGCCTCCCATCCGAACATCTGCTGGGCCGAATCAGTCCAGATGGCGACCTTCCCTGTGAGGTCGATGCTAAAAAGAGCCACCGGGGAACAGGCGATCAGGGCCTTGACCTCCTGGTTTTTCTTTTCCAGGTCTTCCAGGTTCTTCCGGATGGCGTTCCGCATACGAGTCAGGCTCTCGCCCAAGCGCCTGAATTCTCGAATCTGACTTAAGTCAATATCCTGAGTCAAGTTGCCCTTGGTAATATTTGAGGTGGCATCGACCAGCTGGTTAATGGGGAGAATCACCACTTTCCTGATCAGCAACCAAGTCGGAAAAAAAACCAGCAGAAAAAGTATCAAACAGAGGATCAAGGCATAGTTGATGATGTCAGTCACCTTCTGCCCCACCACATCCTTTGGAAACCCCACATCAATGGTGGCCAAGTGGCGGCCGTCCCCACCGATGACAGGAACCAGGGTATTGTAATCGTCGCCGAGCAGAAGGGTTCTTACTTTTTTTGATGCCAGGGCTATCCGTAATTCAGGCGAATCGATCCGTTTTTTCCAAAATTTTTTGTCGTTATGGGTGACGATGACCCCGTCTTTGTCCAGGACACTGACAAAGGAGACCTGCATGCTGGCATTGGCGTCAAAGAGTTTTCTGCATTGCAGATAGGCCGATTCCAGGATCAAGTCCAAATCGGCCAGGGCTCCAAATACGTCATATTTGGAACGGATGGCCACACTGAGGCTCTGAGCCAGGGTCACGGACCGCCATTCCATGGCTTCCAGATAATTTGTTCTCAGATTGTTAACATAAAACAGGGTCGATGAACTGACCGCCGTCAGGATGATCAGTCCTAGAAAAAACACGACTTTGGCGTGTAAGCTTTTCCCCGGAGCAGTTGAGTTTGTCATTTAATGGAGCCCGTTCTAAATTTGGGTTTCAGACGCCAGGGCGCCGTGCTGGTTCAAAAACAGTGGTGGACTTTTATTCTCGATATTCCAGTTTTTCTTCAGCTACCTTGGTTGCTTCCAGGACCCCATCCACCCAGGTGTCTCCCACATTAATTCTAAGCCAGTCCACGGCGGAGCTCCGGGTCAGCGCCCTGAACTGGCTGTACTCTTCGGCCGAGGGCCGGTAAATTTCCACCCCCTGGCTCTTGAGGTATTGTATCCCGGCTATTTCATTGGTCACCGCCAACCCCCGGTTTACCACGGCAGAGATCCGTTTGGCCTGGTTGATGATCTGTTTGAATTCCAGAGGTAGCTTTTGGTACCAAGCATCATTCATTAGCAGGGTGTAGGAACCGTAGACATGACCGTCCAATGTGAGGTAAGTCTGGATTTTTTCAAAATGGGGGATAAGAAATGTGCCGATGGAGTTCTCCTGGCCGTCCACCAGGCCGGCTTGAATGGCTTCAGGCACATCGGCCCAAGTGATGGGCACTGCCCGGCCACCGAGATCGGTGACGATTTTGATGTGCAAAGGGATCTCCATGGTTCGGATTTTCAATCCCTCCATGTCTGCTGGAGAATGGATAGCCCTCTTGTTGTTGGAATAATGTCGGAACCCGCCGTTTTCGATCCAGTAAAGGGGCCTCAGTCCCGTGGTTTTAGCCATATCCTCAATGAGCCGCTGACCAAAGGGGCCGTCCAGAACTTCCCAGGCTATTTCGCGGGAGGCAAACAGGTATGGGATGGACAAAACCTGAATGGGAGGGTAGATGGTGGCCAGATGGCCATCGGCGAAGTCCCGGGCTTGAACCACCCCGTCCCTGACCATAGTGATCATTTCCATCGACGATTTTCCCTGAAGTTCGGAGCTGAGATCTACCTGAAGTCTGCCTTGGGAACGGTTTTCCAATTCGTATTTGAACACCTCAAAGGGAGTCCAGCCAAAATTGGCTTCCTTGGCGGGATTGCCTATGGCGATTTTCATGACATAGGCAGCGTCCTGGGCTTGGCTAGTCACGGAGAATAACAGGATCATCAGTATGCAAACAGATAGTTTCCTTTTCATTGAGTGTCCTCCATTATTCATTGTGTTGGACAAACATATCAGGGAATATGATATATATATACCATTGAAGATAGGCTCAAGTCAATGAAGGTGGCGAGTTCCCTCATGGCCAACAGATATAAAACCTGGCTGCAGCGTATTACAACATTTTGGAAAGGAAAGTTAAAAAAACGCCCACCACAACAAGTCTCATAGCGACATCACTTTCATCCAAAATACCAACAGCCACTGCCGAAACCTCCACCGCAAGTTGACAGATGTGAATGCGTAAGAAGGGATAGAACTTGCAATGCTGCGTTTTTGGCTGCATTTGGTTCAAGGAAATTTAGTCCTCAGATTATCTCAAATATTCATGAGGTTATATTTTTCAATCACCAAGATCCACGCCCCCCTCGTTTTAGGATAATATTTTTAAAAGATTTATAAAAAATCAAATTGGCGGAGCAATGGTCACCACGATTCTCATATCTGTTATGGCACGTACACCGTGGGGTTCGCGTATCTCAGAAATGAGGATATTACCTGTTTTTGCAGGGAGTTCTGCGTTGTTGTCACCTAAAAAAACGCCTTCTCCTTCGATCACCTGAATGGAAAGTTCACCATCCAGGTCATGGGAATGAACCGGAAACGTCACCCCGGCTTTGAGATTAAAATTTATGATTTTAAAA
This sequence comes from uncultured Desulforhopalus sp., assembly GCA_963677465.1. Lineage (GTDB taxonomy): Bacteria > Desulfobacterota > Desulfobulbia > Desulfobulbales > Desulfocapsaceae > Desulforhopalus_A. The sequence continues at coordinate 2,852,510 of OY781976.1, forward strand.
AATTCCGAATCTTCCACCAGGAAAAATCGTTTCATTGCGCCTTCAGTAAATTCTCTGGTTGTGTTGAGATCAAGGACTTTCATAATTTTCTCCAAATGCACTTTAGATAGATGAGTACCATTGAAATTTAATATTTCGTGAAGGTACTTTTCCGATTTATCGGGATCAAATGCCTTACATAAAGACGATAAGCATACATTACCGATGTCGCTTTCCTGAACAGTCTATCACCAAGAGAACCTTTCACCTTGACCTTGGTCAAATCCCAATCCATTTCCTCGCCACTTTGCCGAAGTCTTATTTTTCCGACCATGTCGAGATCAATGGTGGAAAAATTCTTCCATTTACCGTATTAATTGAACTGTGCAAGGATGGCTTAACCGGTTATTCTTCAACCTATCGCCTCTGTCGCTTCTTTGACGAATTGGCCTTCTTCATGCGACGGAGGCGTATCTTATTATTTATATAATTTCTAAACAGGTACATCCATGGCTCCCCCAGAAAAAACCACGCACAACCGAGACCAAGCCGGCACCGTCACAGATGAAACCATTCTAAAAATCGCCAAAGAGATCTCGATAAAGTTCATTGAAGTCGGCCGAATTACACCGGCAACCTTTGAACAGTCCTTTAAAAATATTTTCTCAGCAATCGATACCACAGTAAAAAAGGTTCAATAATGCTCTCTCTTGCAACAGATCTCAACGCAGCCCCAAAAGAAATAAAGCACATCCACCTGATGGGGATCTGCGGCACGGGCATGGCCGCTCTTGCCGGCATGCTACAAAGCTCAGGATACAAGGTTACCGGCAGCGACAGCCACGTCTATCCTCCTATGTCTGTTTTTCTGAGCAGCTTGAATATCCCTGTTTGTAGCGGGTATGGTGCCGATAATCTTGAGCCTGCGCCAGATCTCGTCATTGTCGGTAATGTTATCACCAGAAAAAATCCTGAAGCTATAGCGCTTGCGGAACGAAACCTCCCCTATCTCTCTTTTCCCCAGGCTCTCTCTCATTTTTATATCCAGTCTCGAACCTCGCTGGTCGTTTCCGGCACCCACGGAAAAACCACGACCTGCTCCCTGCTGGCGACAGCTCTTTATCATGCAGGTTTGGATCCATCTTTTATGATTGGCGGTATAGTCGGCGAGTTTGGTACCAATTTTCGTTTGGGTAATGGCGAGTATTTTGTTGCTGAAGGCGATGAGTACGATACTGCCTTTTTTGACAAGGAGTCGAAATTCCTCCATTATCGGCCTAAAGTTGCCATCATTACCTCCATTGAATTTGACCATGCCGACATTTTCAAAGATATTGATTCCATAAAGCGAGCTTTTAAAAAGTTTGTCGCTCTCCTGCCCCCTGATGGCCTGTTGATTGCCAATCTTGATGATGTCAATGTTGTTGAAATTGCAGCGGAGGCACCCTGTGCTGTTCAGGGATACGGCCTTGATCCGTCCTTCACATGGGCCATACAAAATATAAATATTGAAAATGGCATCAGCCATTTCGATGTTTTAAAGGATGGTAAGTCCTGGTCGACCATGACCGTCGGCCTCCCCGGCAGACATAACTGTCTCAACAGTCTCGCTGTATGTGCCGTTATGCATCATCTGGGAGTGACTCCTTCAGTCATTGACAAGGCTTTGACAAGTTTTGCCGGAGTAAAGAGAAGGCAGGAGGTTCGAGGTGTCGAGAACGGAATCACCGTTATTGATGATTTTGCCCATCACCCTACTGCTGTCAGGGAGACTTTAGCGGCGCTGAAAAGTGGTTATTCCGGCAGAAGATTAGTAACGGTATTTGAACCGAGAACAAACTCCTCGCGGAGGGCAATTTTCCAAAACGATTATGCCGGCGCTTTTGACTCTGCCGATATCATCCTGTTGCGAGAACCAACTCCCATTGAAGGATTAACGCAAGAGGAATTGTTCTCCGCCGCTACACTGGCGACAGACTTGGTCGGTAGGAGACTTGAGGCAGAGGCATTCCTGACCACAGACGATATTCTCAAACGCTTAGAGACTATCCTCAAAAAAGGCGATGTCGTAGCAATCCTCTCCAACGGAGGCTTTGATAACATCCATACCCGTCTGCTCGATCAGATAAGAAACTCAACCGGACGCAGATAGGAATTTGTCCTAAAAGAAGCGATCCTGCCACCGGGGAAGGGGTAAATGGAATTATACAAGAAGTGGGGTAATCCTGAGCCGTAATTCCTCGACCAGCTGCATGTAATCAGTCGTATGATCGCCAGCTTTGCCCCTCTCTTCAATTTGCAGCGCAATTTTCGCACAATCGTCGAGCCCAAGGTTCAGGAAAGCGCCTTTAATGGTATGACCAAACGAACCTATTGCGGTTAGATCATTTTCCTCCAACGCGCCCTCCAGGTTCTCCATATGCGTTTCCAGAGTTGCTATAAAACTTGGCATCAACATCTCAATCTGCTCACTTGGTAGATTGAACTGCTCTGCAAGATATGTCTTGATATGTTGAATATTGAGCTGATGCATCTGCTTACACCAATAAAGAGAGAGACTTTGATATAATCCGAATAAACAAAATCATGAGACGTTTTCGATTAACTGGAGCTGTCGCAGATGTTCTTCAAGCTTGGCTCTGCTGATCGGTTTTGTTAAATACGCCTGGCATCGTCCTTCGACCAATGCTTCCATTATATTTTTTGCGTCATCAAGAGCACTTATCATAAGCACCTTGACTGTATCAGCCCCGGACAGTCCTTTACTTTTTTCAATTCTGCGCATCTCGCGCAACACTTCATGCCCACTCATATTAGGCATCATAATATCAAGGCAGACGAGATCGTAAGTTCCCCCAGGCACCTTATAAGATTCAGCCAGGACAGCAACAGCCTCAAGGCCATCGATGACCACATCACAGTCGCCAAAAGGGCTCAGCATCTCTTTCAGCAAGGTTCGGCTGATAAATTCGTCCTCAACAATCAGGATTTTCAATTTATTTCCCATACATTATCGCATTTCAGAGGATTCAAGGATGCCGGATCTTGCCTGCCATGGTAAATTACTCATGTCTTCAAAATATATAACAGCCTGAATGGAAGAATTAAACTAAAACTGCATCTTTTGCAATAAAAGTCCTAACCAGGAACCCAGCCATGCACATCCTCGACAGGGTTGCTTCAGTTATCCGTTCGCATAAGCTGATAAACGATAATGACCACCTCATCGTAGCTGTTTCAGGAGGCGCCGATTCTCTTGCCCTCCTGCATATTCTCGACGGTATCGATCTGCCGCTAAAACTCGTAGCTCTCTATATCGATCATGGCTTGCGGCCTCAGGAAATTCCAAATGAAAAAAAGATCATTGAGGACAGTTGTTTACTGCTGGGAATCCCTTTTATTTGTCGAACAGTACATGTCCATGACCTTGTCGCCCAGGGAAAACATTCTCTGGAAGAAGCCGCGAGGATAGTGAGATATCGAGCCCTTGAACAAGTGCGACAAGAATGTGGGGCAAAGCTCATTGCCGTCGGCCATACCGCCGATGACCAGGCGGAAGAATTTTTTATTCGTTTAATCCGGGGAAGCAGCAGTAGAGGCTTATCCGGCATGAAACCAAAGAGGGACAATATCATTCGCCCACTGCTCTATGAAACGAAGGAGCGGCTTATTGATTTTCTTTCTGAGCGTGGCGTCAGATGGTGTCTGGATTCCTCCAATCTTGATCGACGATTTCTGCGGAATCGTGTTCGGCTTGACTTGCTGCCAATGCTCGAAGAAAAATTTAATCCAGCCCTGCGTAAGACAATCCTGCAAAGTATGGACATGCTTTCAGAAGAAGATAACTTTCTCGAAGAACAAACTCTTGAAAATTATACCGCCTGCATCAGTCTTTCTGAGTCATCGACAACGGACCCAAAATGTTCAGAACTTGTTGTCAACTGCCAGAGGTTTCTCGAAACCCACCCGGCAATAAGAAGAAGAATTGTTGAAAAAACTTGTTGGCAAATCGGAATTCGACCGACCTATGAACAAATCTGCACACTCATCAGTTTTATAGAAAATGGCAAAAATGGTGGGGAACTACATCTTGCGGATGGAGTTCGGGCGACAATGCAAGCAAACCAACTGCGTTTTGCCAGGCCTCTGCCAGAAGGTGTGATTCGAGGATCGAAACAGCTTGCCGCCTCAATAAATCAGTCTATCCCCGGCCCCGGAGAATACACTATTACGGAAGCCCAAAAGCAACTCATCCTTGAGGAATTGTCAATCCCAACATGCCAGCCTACAATCGGCAATGAACTCCGGGTTGATCGGGATAAATTATCCTTTCCGCTGTTACTCCGCTCCAGCCTGCCAGGAGAAAAATTCACTCCCTGTGGAGGCCCGGGCAGCAAAAAAATATCGCGCTACTTCAATGACCGGAAAATCCCGGCAAAAGCGCGCCCAACCTGGCCTGTCCTTCTCTCGGAAGACAAGGTAGTGGCGCTGGTGGGCCTGCAACTTGACGACGAATTCCGGATTTCAGGCAATACCAGCAAGATCCTCTCAATACAATGGAAGAACCTCCCCCGGTAAACAGGCAGAGAGAGGATACAGAGTAAAAATGTTTTAAGATTTTTTCCTGAGAATCCGCTTATCACCTATTCGCATGGTGATTTTTATGCGATCAAGATATTCGAGAATCGGAATGGAAAATTTTCTGGTGAGCCCGGTTAACTCTTTGAATGCCGGGGCATCAATTTCACCATTTTTTTCCATATACTGCAGCACGGAATCAATGAGTGGCTCGATGATCTTTTTCTCATAATAAAGCGACTCACTGATCTTCAATAATTGACCATCCCGCAATTGAAGCTCGACGACATCCTTGACCAGCCGAGTCGGATATTCAGCAAACCTTTCCATCGTCTCTTTAATTGTCGGAGTGGAAAGACCTTTTTCCCGGTACCATTCACTGAGTTCCTTCCTCAACTGCTCTTCATCGGCCTTTAAAGCCACCTCATGGTCGGCCATGCGAACCACAGACTCTTCCTGCACAACAACACCCTTTTTCAGGAGATCATTGATACAGTAATTAAAGACCTTCAGATCAATTTTTCTGCCCAGACCGGTACGCAGTTCTTCCTTGGCAAGTCCCGTCTGCAAGGGACTTTTCTTGTGATAGGCCTGCAGGTGGTCAACCAGCATCGTCTTGATTTTCTCAGCTATCTCCACCACCACATAACGCTGGGTGGCAGAATCGACGACGACCATTTTTTTGGAAGAAAGTGGATCATTCAGAGCTTTTTTCAGATGCTTGCCAAACAGGCCCAGACGAATCCCCATCTCATCGGCAGTAAGTCCGATTTCTCTGCTCTCACGGAGAAAGAACAGCGCTTTATCTTCAACGCTGCCATCTTGAAGAATTTCCTGCAACTTCTGATTATACTGGCGATCATTTTCAGCCAGTCGTTTTCTCTTGCGTGGTGAAACATTACCGAGGACCATCCCGCCACCAATGGTGGCGACCGGTGAATAACTTCGAATTACATAACGGTCGCCAGGCCAGACAGCAACGGTGCTTTCAAGCAGTAGCTGGACAACAGCCTCTTCGCCCGGTTGCAATTCGTCGCGGTCAAGAAGCGAAACCCGGCCGATGATTTCTGCGGTACCTAGATGCACCCTTACCCGAGCGCGGTGTTTCAGCGGTTTGGCGTTGGAGGCCAGGTAGATGAACTGGCAATCGAGCATATAATTCGGCTGAAGGGTGCCGGGTGAGGCCAGCACCATGCCTCGTTCAATATTGGCAACATCAACACCCTGAAGATTTATGGCCGTTCGATGACCAGCCTCAACCTCGTTGACTGCTTCGGAGTGCACCTGTATTCCTCTGATCTTGGCGATTTTCTCAGTCGGATAAATACGCAGATCCTCACCCACCGAGGTTCTGCCGGAAATAGACGTCCCGGTAACCACCGAGCCAAAACCTTTCATGGCAAAGACCCTATCGACAGATAAGCGAAAGGGCCCGAAGACTTCCTGAAAATTAAATACCTTAACGATCTCATCGAGAGTATCCCGGACAAGATCAATACCCTCCCCGGTAACGGAAGAAACATTTATAATAGGGGCACCTTCCAGAAAGCTTCCTTCACAAAATTCCTCAATCTCGCCGTTAACCATCTCCAGCCATTCCGGCTCAACCATGTCCTTTTTAGTGACAATTACCACCCCTTTTTCAACACCCATCAGACGGCAGATTTCAAAGTGTTCGATGGTCTGAGGCATGATGCCCTCGTCTGCGGCAACGATAAATGCCAAGATATCGATACCCGACACCCCGGACACCATGGTCTTGACAAATTTTTCATGACCAGGCACGTCGACTATTCCCAGCCGATGGCCGCAGGGTAAATCCAGGTAGGCAAAGCCAAGCTCAATGGTGATCCCGCGTTTTTTTTCCTCTTTGAGACGATCCGTCTCAAAACCTGTCAGGGCCCGAATAAAGCTTGTTTTTCCATGATCAACATGACCGGCAGTACCAAGAACAATCTCACGCATATTTTCGACAATGGGGGGAAGAAGTAAAGATGACAGAGAAAGCCTTCACTTATCGTCAGATCCCTGGCGGGCTGATGATAACCGAGGCTGTCCCGAGACTATAAAAAGGGGTTGGAACGTTTTTCTTCACCGATGGTTGACTGGTGTCCCCCATAGCCATGACCCGGCCAGACTATGGTTTCGGGAGGCAAAACAAGCAACTTGGTGCGAATGGAGTTGAGCAGTTCCTCGTGCGATCCACCGGGAAAATCGGATCTTCCCAGGCCACCGACGAACAGCGTATCGCCGGTTATCAGGTTCGGTGCCTTATAGAGACACATCCCGCCGGGGGTATGACCTGGGGTATGCAAGACCTGGAATTTTACTTCGCCGATGGTTATGACATCGCCTTCTTCGACCTGGATGTCGGCAGGAGGAGATGCTTCTAAACCAAGCATGGAAAAATATTTTTTGACCTCGGGTTTTCCAAAAAAGAGTTCATCCGCAGAGTGCATAATTATTTTTGCACCGGTTGCTTCCTGAATCGTTCTGTTTCCGCAGACATGATCTGGATGGCCGTGGGTGGCAATGACATACTCAACGCTTAGCCCCATCTGCTCGACCTCGGCGAGAATCTTATTCTCATCCCCGCCAGGATCGATTATGGCTGCCTTTTTGGTCTTTTCACATGCAACTATATAGCAGCATACAGCCATGGATCCAACTATAATCTGTTTAATTATCATAACGTTACACCAAGACTATCTGTTATAAACAAGGTTGGTGACCTTGATTCAGATCACCAACCTTTCTTTGATACTCTACTAAGGGCCTTATAACTCGACCAGTTGACAAAGATTAGTTTTTGGCATGGGAAGAACAACCGCCACCACAACCACAACTACTCTCTTTTGGCGCCATAGGTAAAGGTGAAGCGACAGCAACGGGCGGTAAACGAATCTCAATGGCCTTAACGACCTCGCTGAACGCGCGGGTCGCCGGGCTGTCAGCGCTGGAAGATAGGTATGGCGTCCCATCATCTCCGGCTAACACCACCTGTGGGTCCATCGGAATTTTGCCAAGAAAAGGCAAGTCCAGTTCCCGGGCAAGGCTTTCCCCGCCACCGGATTTGAAGATATCTACAGTCTCTTTGCAGTGTGGGCAGACGAAACCAGACATGTTTTCAACAATTCCGGCAATCTCAACTTTGACTGTTTTACAAAAATTGATGGATTTTCGCACATCGGCCAGAGCAACTTTCTGTGGAGTTGTCACCACTATTGCCTTGACGTTAGGGATGGTCTGGGCGACGGATAAAGGTTCATCGCCGGTACCTGGAGGAGCATCAATTATAAGATAATCCAGTTCGCCCCAATCCATATCGGAAACAAATTGACGAATAGCCTGAATTTTCAAAGGTCCACGCCAGATAATCGCTTCATCTCGGTCCCGCATCATATATTCAAGGGAGACGACCTTCAGGTTGTCATTATATTTAAGCGGTGGAACCAGTGCATTTTTCGTTGCAGGGGGCTCAATGCTTCCTTTCATATTGAGCATACGGATAACATCGGGTCCATGTAAATCAACATCCATGAGACCAACCTGGTATCCTAAATTTGCAAGACCAAGAGCCAGGTTAACGGAAACAGTTGATTTGCCAACTCCGCCCTTGCCGCTCATTACCAAAATTTTATTTTTTATCTTGCCAAGAGACATCTTTATCGCATTTTCCTGCTGCGCAGCAGCAGCTTGTTGTGATTCCTGTGATCCACAGGATCCTCCACAAGATTCAGCCATTTCCCTTCCTCCTTAACATGAACAATAGAAACAATATTCCAACGAGCTAAAACTTTCAGCCGTTTAATACTATCCGCAAAACAACAGCCACTAAAGTAATGCTGTTAACCGGAAATGCAATCACTTTCATGGACGATGATATGCTCCAATCGTTACCCGAGACCACTGGTCGCATATAATCGTACCTCAACAAGATAGACTTTTTGTTGCTTTCTTTACCATCTGTTCTTAGAATGCACCCCCATATGTCCATAAATTACAGCTTTCAGCGCCAAATTACCCGGGAATAGATAATGCTAGGTTGGTTTAAGAAAAAATTCAAAAAACAAGATGCCGCTACGCCTCAAGAAGAGGCAAATATCGAAGAACAAAGCACCGATATTTCTGTAGACATGAGCGAACAACCTGCAAGCGATGACAAATCGACCGTGGAAGCTCCACCGCCAGGCTTGCAGGAGCAGGAAGAAAATGAGTCCATTACCCCTTCGACGGAGCCGGTTGAACAGGACGTGGACACCGAAGAGATTAAACCTGTAGAGCCACTTGTGCCGACTTCTGCAGAAGTACCGGACGAAGCAGAAACTGTAACCGTTGCACCAGAGCCGCAAGAAACACCAGAGGTTGAACTTCGCCCACTTCCCACGCCGGAAGCAAAACCGACAACTGAAGAACCGATAAAAGCATATAGTCCGCCCGAGCCAAGAAAAGATGCAGGTAAGAAGAAAAAGTCGCTTTTTAGCCGTCTTACCGAAAAACTCGGCAAGACCAGAGAGACCTTTACCTACCAGTTAGATGCCCTCTTTTTGGGAAAAAAAGAGATCGACACGGAAATGCTGGATGAGCTGGAAGAGATCCTCATAACTGCGGATCTCGGCGTTGGCACCACCCAGGAACTGCTCGAAAACGCCAGACGGAAGGTGAAACGAAAAGAGCTGTACGACCCACAGTCCCTCAAGAAAACGCTCAAGGTCCAAATCAAAAAACTTATCAACGAAAATGAACAAGATGCCACTCTGGTCATGCCGAGCAAAGGTCCCTTTGTTATCATGGTAATCGGTGTAAATGGCGTGGGCAAAACCACCACCATAGGGAAAATTGCCAAAAAATTTCAAATGTCCGGCAGTTCGGTCATGTTGGTTGCTGCTGACACCTTTCGGGCTGCGGCGGTTTCCCAGTTGAAAATATGGGGAGAACGGAGCAATATCCCGGTTATTGCCCATAAAGACGGTGCTGATCCTTCGTCGGTTGTCTTCGATGCCCTGGGTATTGCCCAGTCCAAAAATATCGATGTTGTCTTGGTTGATACCGCCGGCAGGATGCACACCAAAGATAACCTCATGGAAGAATTAAAGAAAATAAAAAGGGTCATGGGCAAAAAATTAAAGGGCGCGCCCCATGAAATCATGCTGGTCATCGATGCCACCACCGGCCAAAACGGTATTTCCCAGGCCAGACTCTTCGATGATGCGGTGGGAGTAACCGGCATTACCCTCACTAAATTAGACGGCACCTCCAAAGGCGGTATCGTTGCCAATATCTGCAAAGAATTGCAAATCCCCATCCGATTTATCGGAATTGGTGAAAAAATGGATGATCTTCGTGATTTTAACGCCGATGAATTCGTCGATGCCCTTTTCCATAGCAGCGCCGACCAACCTCATTAATAAATCAACCTAACTTACCTATTATGCAATATCAACGACAGCAACAACCCGGTTGTGGCGGGTGCTTGCTCATGGTTCTCCTGCTTGTTTTTATATCTGGCGGTGCTCCTGCCCTCATTTCATTTCTTGGCACCCTGATCTACACAGGTATTGCCGGAGTTTTGCTCTTTATCGCACTGTTCTTAGGCTTTTCCTTCTGGGTGCAAAAAAGGGTTGCCACCTATGAGCAGTCGCAGTCGGAGAGCCATAATCGCTTTGTTTGGCTTCTGGTTCAGATTCTCATCCATACCGCTAAAATTGACGGTCAAATTACCAAGGATGAAATCCAGACCATTCACCGATTTTTCCAAAACAATCTTCGCTATAGCCAGACCCAGATGCACTGGGTCAAAGAACTGATCAAAGAGGCCATTAACTCTACGCAGTCCCTGGATGCGCTTTTACAGGAATTTAAGTCAACCTTTGCCCATGAGCCAAGACTTATCCTGCTGGAACTTGTCTATCAAGTTCTCTACACCAAGAGTACAGTTCCCGAAAGCGAACTGAACGTGGCCCGCTATATTGCGTCCTATCTCAATATTTCCGAATACGAGCAGCGCACGGTCGAAGCGAAATACCGGTACAAACAACAATATGGTGCGTCGACAAGCCAGGATACCGAAGGACATCACTACGCGACTCTTGGTTTAGAAAAAGGTGCCAGCAAAGAAGAAATCAAAAGGGCCTATCGCAAACTCAGTATGCAATATCATCCAGATAAGGTTGCTCACCTTGGTGATGAGTTCAAGGCTATAGCTGAAGGAAAAATGAAGGAAATTAACGCAGCTTATGATTTTTTCAAAAAACAATAGCTGTTCATAACCTATTATAATTCGTCAAATAAATACTATTTGTTTTTTAAGGAGATAGGCAATGGGTGTTTCAGATAAAATGAGAGGATTTGCCGAAAAATCCTCATGGATTCGCAAAATGTTTGAGGAAGGCGCACGAATGAAGGCTATTCATGGCGCTGAGAACGTTTCTGACTTCAGTCTTGGCAATCCAGATGCGCCACCTCCAGCAAAATTCAATCAGGTTATCCAGGAAATTACCCAGGACACCAGTCCGGGGATGCATTCCTACATGCCCAATGGCGGATATCCCTGGGTACGTGAAGCTATAGCCGCGAAGATGTCCATCGAGCAGAACATGACCATAGATCAAGGTGATATGCTCATGACCTGCGGTGCCGCCGGTGGCTTAAATATTGTGATGAAAGCACTCCTTAATCCTGGCGATGAAGTTATCATTCTCGCACCCTATTTTGTTGAATACGGTTTTTATATCGACAACCATGGCGGGGTGAGCAAAACGGTTACAACGGACGATGAATTCAATCTTGATTTAGCGGCAATTGAAGCCGCGATTTCCAGCAAGACCAAAGCAATCATCATTAATTCACCCAATAATCCCTGTGGCCAGATCTATTCCGCAGAGTCGCTGGCCGCACTTGGCAAACTTCTCGACCAGGCAGGTACTCAGTTGGGAACCACCATTTATTTGATCTCCGATGAACCGTATCGAAAGATAGTTTTTGACGGCCACGAAGTTCCGAGCATTTTTACTGCCTATACCAACAGTATTGTGGTTTCATCATATTCAAAAGACCTCTCTTTGCCCGGCGAGCGTATCGGTTATTTGGCTGTCCATCCAAAGATTGAAGACAAACACCAACTCCTTGACGGCCTTACCCTGGCTAACAGGATTCTCGGTTTCGTTAATGCCCCGGCTCTTATGCAGCGGGTAGTTGCAGACCTGCAGGATGTAAGTGTCGATATCTCAATTTATGGCCGAAGAAAAGAGCTCCTCTGCACTATTTTACGTGAAGCAGGTTTGACGTTCACTGAGCCTAAAGGTGCCTTTTATGTCTTTCCCAAGACACCTCTTGCCGACGATGTAAAGTTTGTTGCTCTTTTACAGGAGGAGAGAATACTGGCCGTTCCTGGGGTTGGATTTGGCGCGGCGGGACATATGCGAATTGCTTTCTGTGTTCCTGATGAGGTAATCGCGCGGTCGGCTGAAGGTTTTAAAAGGGCTGTTGACAAGGCGTCTTCCCTATAGCCAGGAAAGTACAAACGAAAAAGGGAGAGCGAAATGCTCTCCCTTTTTTTATTTCTTTTCCCCTCTTTGCTCAGATTTATCCTTGAAGATGAGCTTGATAGAGACTTTGTCGAGGCCGAGTCCTTCGCGAAACTGGTTGGTCAGATAGCGCTCGTAAGAAAAGTGAACCCCCTTATAACTATTTGTCATTACAACAAATTTCGGAGGACAGGTGCCAACCTGTGAGGTGTAATAAAATTTAAGCCGTTTATTCTTATAGATAGGCGGAGAGTGCTTTTCAACGGCCTCACGTAAGAGTCTGTTCAAAGCAGAAGTTGGAAAAGAAGCCGAATATTGTCGGAACACTGATCCGATGACCGGAAAGAGACGTTTTATACCATAGCCGGTTAAAGCAGAAACATTCAGAATAGGGGCATAACCGATAAAGGGCAACGCCCGGCCAACCTCCATCATGACCGCTTCCTGCTGCTTTTTGTTATTTTGCAGCAGATCCCATTTGTTCACCAGGACAATCAATCCCCTGCCCTCTTCGAGAACATAACCAATGACCTTGGTGTCCTGTTCCGTTATTCCCTCATCGGCATCGATCAATACCACCGCCACATCACATCTGGCCATGGCGGCAAGAGATTTGAGGATACTAAACTTCTCCAGTTTCTCAGTAGTCTTGCCTTTCCGGCGGATACCAGCGGTATCTATAAAAAGATAGCTGTAGTTGCCGTGGGTGACGAGGGTATCAACACTGTCTCGCGTGGTGCCTGAAATTTCGGAGACGACCATCCGGTCTTCGCCGAGAATCATGTTTATCATTGAGGACTTACCCACATTCGGCCGGCCAAAGAAGGCTACTTTGACTGTGCCATCGGGAAGCTTAATATCCTCCTCATCGCTCTTTATCGTGTCACACAGCCCATCCATCAGGGTCCTAAACCCATAGCTGTGCTCGGCAGAAACTGACCACAACTCATCAACCCCCAATTCATAAAACTGGCCGAGCAGATCCACTTCCACTTCCGGGCCATCTATTTTATTCACCAGATGAAAGACTGGTTTCTTGGTCCGGCGAAGGATATCAACGACCTCCCAATCGGCAGGTGTCAGCCCCTGTTTGCCATCCATCAGAAACAAAATGATATCCGCCTCCTCAATTGCCAGCATAGCCTGATCACGGATATGCTTAACCATGATATCTTCCGGATTATCATCTATTCCTCCGGTATCGACGAGGATGAAGGCCTTGTGTTCCCACACCACCCGTTCATAGTGACGGTCACGGGTTACCCCCGGCGTTGGGTCGACGAGAGCCTTGCGTGACTTGGTAATCCTGTTGAAAAGTGTAGATTTCCCCACATTGGGGCGCCCGACAAGGGCGACGATGGGGAGGTTGCTGGTTGATGACATTTTGTTAGGTTATCCTACTAAGGCTCTATTCGCTCGAAACGAGAAAAAGCTATTTGTTAAATGAGAGATGGCAGAGCAGCTCTGCCGAGAATTGCCTGCTGTTTCAAGCAGCCGCCAATTCTTTCAATCCCCCGGTGACCATGCTGTGGATAAGTGGGTAATCCTTAAAAAGAGGATCCTCCAACCGGTTTCTGAGGGATACCAGGGAAGGTTTTATATAATCCATGAAAAATGGTTTCTTTCTTACCTTATACAGGAAGGAAAATGCACCTATTATCTGCATGTTCCTTTGAAAGGCAAGCAATATAAACTGTTTTTTAAATTCAGCCTCGCCCACCGCAAAGAATTTGGCGATAATTTTAAGATAGAAATCGACCAGCTCGTCCTGAAATTTCTGCGGCAGGTGACAATAGGGATCAATGAGCAGAGACGCCAGGTCATAGCCAAGCGGACCGAGACGACCAGCCTGATAGTCAATAAACCGCACGGCACCTTCTTTTATCATTATATTTCTTGATTGAAAATCCCTGTGTAGAAAATAATTTGCCGGGGCTTCACTTGCGAGGCGGGCGATTTCCCGGAGTTCATTGTCAACACCTGCGGCTACTTTATGTCCCAAAAGCCCATGCCAGAAGGCATTGACAAAATAATTTGACTCCCTTTCAACCATGACCTGGGTATCATATCGCGGACTATCCCAACACCATGATTCATCGAAATCCTCGGCCCCTTTAAACTGCATGGTGGCCAGTTGCTCCAGGCTTTGATGATAATAGGCAACCAGCACATCACCTGCTTGCTGCTGCATTTTTTTTTGAACGGCAACATCATGCAGTCTGCTATCGCCCAGATCTTCGAAGAGCAGCACTCCGGTAGTACTGTCCCAGCCGTACAGCTCAGGGACAACCACTCCTTTTTTTTGTAGATGTCGACCAATGTGCCAGGCTGATCGTGATTCCGCCAGCTCAGCACTCCCTCGCCCGGCTGGCGCGGCGATAAGACACAACGAGCGGTCTTTTTTGCTTACCCGCCAGAATCGCCTGGTGGAGCCATCACTATCGACCTTACGGCAGCTCTCCCGGTTCACAAAATTTTCGGCCTCTACCCTTGTGAGCAATCCATTCGCTGAGAGTAATTCTTTTGCGCACTGTAAAATTTCGAGATCTGACAGTTCTTCCGCTTTATCTTCTTTCATTGTAATCTCAGTTAGTTCCATAATCAGAAGAGACGATCATATCGCCCAGTCGACTGCCTCCCAAAATAGAAACATCATCCCAAACCACGACCCGTTCAAGACGTGTTCCGTTTTCAATATGCGCCTCACCAATGCACGCCCAATCTCTTAATTCAATTTGCGCCGGTAATTTGGCTCTTTTAGCAATGCAGTATGGTTTTCTCACCGGACCAATCTCTTGCCAACAGGGAATCGTACCGGTGAGAAGACCCTGATGCAGGGCAAGATAGTCATCAACTTTGCCCATATCCGTCCAAAAACAGCCATCCGTACGATAACAGCCAATAATCTGTCCTGCTTGCAACATTTTCCGATAACAATCGATGATACATGAGAAGGCATTCTCTTCAATTTCCTGCAAAACATAAGGTTCAATCACATGCAAACCGGTAAAAGCAAGTTGAGGAAATACTATCCGGTTATCAAAGCTGACAATCCTGTCATCTTCCACCAGCACATTATTAAATAGGGGATATGAGTGCATAGCCAGAGTCACTGGATTGTGCTTTGCCTGGTGGTGTTGGTACATGGCAAGAAAATCGACAGTGTGATAAATATCACCATTACTTACCAAGAGCGGTTCATCGCGCAAATGTTTGAGAGCTTTGCGCAGGCCTCCCCCGGTTCCGAGGATCACCTCCTCTTCCTGGACAATAACACCCTCCAAGCCTGCCAAGGCGTCAACAATGTGCTCTCGAAGATGATGGCAGTTGACCACAATATGATCAAAACCCAACAGTTGCAGCCTTTTTATGGTCAGGAGGAGAAGTGGTTGATTAAGAATAGGAAAGAGAGGTTTGGGACGAACCAGTGTGTGCGGCAGCAGCCTGGTACCTAAACCAGCGGCCAGAATCATTGCTTGCATAGTACCTCTTCCGTTAAATTAAGATTGAATCGGAATTACACGGGTTAAGAGCGTACAACCGGATTTTTTTCATTCAACTACCCTATCAAAAGGGAACCATCCTCACGTTCAGTGACTCCGACTACTACTATACCTGCTTTGTTCGCCTCTTCAATCATTAACTCTTTGTCAAAGAGCAGAGATTGACCTGCTTCCACTGCAAGCACCGCACCTTTCACTTTGTGAAGGCTCCTGATTGTAGTGACACCTGTGGCGGGCAGGTCAAATCGAAAGTCCTGCCCCGGTTTTTTAACTTTGACCACCACGGCCTTCTCTTTAGCCAATGCGCCGCCACGTATAATTGTTGCATCTGTTCCTTCAATTGCCTCAACCGCCAGGACTGTACAATCCCTGACCACCACACATTGGCCAATATCAAGTTTACCGATGGCCCTGGCATTCTGCCAGCCAAATTCAATATCCCGACGTTGTTTTTTGCTTGGCTTCTTCCTGGTTAACACTCCGCCGGGAAAAAGAAGATGACGCAGATAAAGTGTCGATTCAAGGACCAGGATTCCTTCTCCTTCAAGTGTATGGGCAATGGCTCGCAGGATAGCGTCGTCCTGTTTCCGGTCAATCTTATTCCACAGCGTAATTCCCTTCAGATCGGGCAGAATATCCCGAAAGATCTGGGTCTTAGTGATAGTGCCCAGAAAAACAGTTTCGCCGACGCCCTCTTTTTTAAAAAAAGAGATCAACTTACCTAGCTGCCCGAGTTTGACCCAGCAAACGGCATCGGCCGCCGCTGCCACTTTTTCATCGGTTTCACTTTTGTGAGCCACCACCGCCACACGTCGGCCGGCCTTGTGGGCTGCCTCTATAAACAATAAAGGGAACTGCCCGCCACCGGCGATAATACCAATAGTATTTGCATCTATAACGTGTTGCAACCGCCTCTAATCCTCAACCGTCTGCTTGACAACTCCGCGCTTGGAGTCCTGAAAAAATTTAACCAGGGTCTGAATTTCCCCGCACTCCGGAAATTCTTTCTGAGCGAGTTCAATGGCATCTTTCATCAAAAGATTTGGCGATCGGAAGATAAGCCTATAGGCCTGATCGAGCTTTTTGATCGTATCCCGACTGAAACCGTTGCGCTTCAGCCCCACCTTGTTTATGCCGGATATTCTGGTTCTATTTCTGGTTCCGGCAATAAGGATATACGGAGGGACATCAAGCCCGATACCGGAAACCCCGCCAATATAGCTGAAGGTGCCGATTCGGCAAAACTGATGGACAGCGACTAATCCGCCTATTGAGGCATTGTCGCCAACTTCAACATGGCCAGCCAGAGTTGCAACGTTGGCCATGATAACATGGTTGCCGATTTTGCAGTCATGAGCCACGTGGGTATAGGCCATAAGCAAATTATGGTTGCCAATGACGGTTTTTCTATGGCCATTAGGGGTGCCCCGATGAATTGAAGTATACTCGCGTATCTGGTTGTCTGAACCAATAATAAGCTCGGTAGGTTCTCCTTTGTAGCCAAGATCCTGCGGTGCGCCGCCAACAACGGTGAAAGAACCAATAAGATTTCTCTCTCCTATGGTCGTTGGGCCGGAGATAACCGCATGAGGTTCCACCCGGGTGTCGGCCCCTATCTTCACTCCAGCTTCTATGACTGCATATGGTCCAACGTACACGGATGAATCGAGCTCGGCTTTGGAATCCACAACAGCTGTGGGATGTATGGACATTATCTTTTATATTGTTATGTGTAAATTAATTTTTAGATGCTTCGTGGTAACTGAATTTAAAGGAATAATCAGGTAAATGAGGCCATAAGGTCAGCTTCAGCAACCACATTATCATTCACGGTGGCTTTTGCCGACATAATCATAAGAGATCTCTTCTTTTTTACCATTTCAAGGGTGAAAATCAGCTGATCGCCCGGTACCACCGGCCTTCTGAATCTCGCTTTATCGATACCTGCAAAAAAGAGCAACTTATTGCCTATCGCCTCGGGATTGGCATAATAAGCCATTATGCCGCCAACCTGGGCCAAGCCCTCTAAAATCAGAACCCCAGGCATGATAGGTCTGCCAGGGAAATGGCCTTGAAAAAACTGCTCATTTATTGTCACATTTTTCAAGCCGACAACCTGTTTGCCAATCTCAAGGGAGAGAATCCGGTCCACCATCACAAACGGGTATCTATGTGGCAACACCTTGAGGATTTCCTGTATATCTATATTTTCGGGGATAACAAACTCACTCATTTTCAACTTCTCCTTATCTCTTTTTCATTGTCGGGCGTATTGAGCTCTGCAATAGCCCTACTATTATTTCTTACTGTAGCCTGTAACTCGGGAAGCTTCGCGAAAACAGCGCAGGCCTTGGCCCATTGGCGAACGGGTAAGGCCGGAGCACCGCCAATGATTGCACCTTTGGGTTGATCATTGTGAACACCACCCCGGGCTGCAACCATAACCTGATCACCAAGGGTGAGATGCCCCGATGTCGCCGACTGTCCACCCATGACCACATTGCGACCAAGAATGGTCGACCCGGAAAGCCCCACTTGGGCGACCAGCAGACTATTCTCGCCAACGACCACGTTATGCCCCACCTGCACGAGGTTGTCAATTTTAGCACCGGACTTAATCCAGGTCACCCCGTAAGCAGCCCGATCAATGCACGAATTGGCCCCTATCTCAACATCGTCATCAATCTGAACGATACCAACCTGCGGTCGTTTAATATGTTCACCCCGCTCATTGGCCGCATACCCATATCCATCACAACCTATGACCGTACCGGAATGAATAGTTACTCTTTTGCCAATTTTGCAGCCATGATAAATGGTCACATTCGCCTTGATGGTTGTATCGTCACCAAGCTCAACGTCGTCACCAATGACGGCACCAGCCTCTATATTGACTCGCTCGCCAATTTTAACCCTATCACCAACCACTGCCAGAGGTGCAATGGAGATTTCCTTACCCAGGCGACAATCTTCGCCAACAAATGACCGAGGGTGAATCCCTTTGGCCTGGAAAGGGGTAGCGACCAAAAAACTGTGGATAATGGCCACAGCCAAATAAGGATCTTTTACCCGGATCACCGGAAAATTTTTCGCCCGCTCTACCCCAAGAGGAACAATCACTGCTCCTGCTCTGGTTTTTTCCAGTTCACCCGCCATCTTCGCCTTGACCAGAAAGGATATATCTTCAGGACCGGCGCTCTCTAAGGGAGCAAAGCCACGGATAAGGACAGTGGCATCACCCACAAGCTGGCCCTTGACCATTTCGGCGAGGCTTGCAACGGACATTATTTTTTCTGACATAACTCTATCAATTTATTAAAGATAAAAGCGTAAAAAGTCCTCATTCGAGATGGCTAAGTAAAAAACTTCAGATGCGAGGCGTAAGAGTTTTCTATTATTTCGGCGTACTAGGGTACGTCGTAATGATAGAAAACTCGCAACAACGAAGCAGGTGAAGAATTTTTACGATGCCATCAATAAAGAAAATATTTTTGTCTGGTGAGATCAAAGGCTTCAAGCTCATCCTGCCAGCTGTCTTCAATCTCCAGCACCGGCCGGCCATCTTCCAACTGACGACGAATTTCCTGATTGCCTAAAATCAAATCCATCGGCAGTCGTACAAATTCATATTCATAAGGTGGCTGTTTATATTGAAATTGTTCAGGATAAAGCAGTAATGCCGCCTGCATCAGAGCAAGACTAACCCTGTAGGGCATAAATGTTAGAGCATCCGTCACATGAATCTGAAAGCCATAACAGGATTTGCCCGCCCACTTCCCCGACGTTGGTTCAAAGACTATCGGTCGCAGACAGCAACCGGGTAACTCACTTTTAGCGAGCATTTGAGCTATTGGTTCATGTTGCCAAAACGGTGCGCCGACAAATTCAAAGGGCAATGTTGTCCCCCTGCCCTCTGAAACATTAGTTCCTTCCCAGATAACCTGTCCCGGATAGACGAGAGCCGTCTCGGGACTTGGCATATTAGGCGAAGGGCTTACCCAGGGAAATCCTGTGTCTCTAAAAAGCATGGATCTTCGCCATCCCTTCAGTTTCACCACCTCAAGGTCGGCACCAAGGCCAAACTCCTGGTTGATAAAAAGAGCCAGTTCACCAAAGGTCAGGCCATGCCGCATAGGCAAGGGATACAGGCCAACAAAAGAACTGCAGTCTGCTTTCAGCAGGTTTCCCTCTATTTTTTCCCCACCGATGGGGTTTGGCCGGTCAAGCACCACCACCTTTTTCCCCTGTTGCGCAGCCACCTCCAGGCAATAGGCCATGGTGTACAAAAAGGTGTACACCCGGGTACCAACATCAATGAGATCAATAAGCAATACATCGAGCTGGTCAAACATCTCGACAGTTGGCCGACGATGCTCTCCATACAAACTATAGAGAGGTAAGCCGGTGACACCATCAACGGTATGATCAGATTCGATCATATTATCTTGTTTTTCGGAGAAAAAGCCGTGCTGAGGCGAGAAAAGGCAGGTGAGTCTTTCGCCATATTTCTGCTGCAGCAATGTCCTGCCGTGACTAAATTCACGCGTAGTTGACGCCTGATTGGAGAGGTATCCAATTCTCTGTCCCGCAAAGGACATCGACTCATCGCGTATTAATATTTCGAGTCCAACCTGCAACATAATTACCCGACAAGTAAAAAGTGAATTTATAAGAAAACGAGATAACTGGAGGTGCTATCTTAATGGTGAGAAGAAGAAAAGTCAAAATGTAGATGAGCTAAAGACGCAACAAAGGAAAAATCATCCCGATGCCCGGCTTGAATCAGAACCCCCGTAAATTGCCCGGAGGCTCCAGTCATACGGCTATTTTGAACAAATCAGGATTGGCGAAAGCGGTCATAATGGACAAATTCACTGACTGCTCTGCGTTTCGGGGCTGATGGGGCATGATTTGGATATCCAATGGCAATAAGTGCCACAAGCTCATAGCCAGACGGAATCATCAGGAACTCTTCAGCTGCTCTATGGTCAAAAGCGCCGACAATGACCGACCCAAGCCCCAGTTGATGGCCCTTCAGGCAGATGTTTTGACTGATGATGCCAAGATCATACAAAAACCAGTGCTGATAACGGGTCACCTGTTTATCATTATAAAAACCCGAGTTTAGCGGGTTACCGCAAACGCCAATGACAAATGGGGCCAATTCGACAGATTTTGTTGCCGGATTTTTGGGAGACAGAAACCCGGAAAGTGTTTTTTTATCTGCCTCAGCCTGCACCACAACGAGCTCCCAGCACTGCTTATTTCCCCAGGAGGGTGCCATCCGCGCCGCCTCAAAAAGTTCAGCTAAGGTTTCTGGCGCAACAGGTTTGTCTTGAAAGCGCCTGATACTTCTGCGCGTTGTAAAAATATCATCCATAGTTTATCTCCCGGACCGGACTTCATCATCATTAATACTTTCATTAGGATCATCATGGAGAGCAGCAGTTTATTATGCCAGCATCAGCTGAATTCATTTAAAATTGCTCTTGCGATAATCAGCCGCTGAATCTCACTGGTCCCTTCATATATTGTAGTAATCCTCGCATCACGAGCATATCTTTCAATGGGATAATCATTGGTGTAGCCATATCCGCCAAATATCTGCATTGCCTCATAACATGCCTTGTTGGCAGCTTCCGAGGCAAAGACTTTAGCCATTGATGCCTCTTTGGCAAAGGGGCGCCCCTGTTCTTTTTTATAGGCTGCATTCATCAACAACAGCCTTGATGCTTCAAGCGCCGTATACATGTCGGCAATTTTCCATTGAATTGCTTGAAATTCACTGATTTTCTTACCAAATTGCGAACGTTCAAGAGAATATTTTGTAGCCAGATCCATTGCCGCAAGACCGACACCGAGGGCAAGTGAGCCGATACCGATCCGCCCACCGGCAAGCTCCATCACCGCCGCACGAAAACCGTCGTTCAATTCACCCATAAGGGAGTCCGCAGGGATGCGGCAGTCCTGAAAAATCACCTCATTGGTCGGGGAACCATGTTGTCCCATTTTCTGCTCTTTTTTGCCGATGACCAGACCTTTCGTCCCGGCCTCAACTAAAAAAAGACTGATCCCCTTCCCTTTCCTGGCTTTTGGATCGGTCACCGCCCAAACCACAAAAACGCCGGCAAAAGAGCCACTGGTAATAAAGATTTTCGAGCCGTTCAGCACCCACTCATCACCGTCCCGGACCGCGGTGGTGGCCATGGCGGC
Source organism: uncultured Desulforhopalus sp. (assembly GCA_963677465.1). Lineage (GTDB taxonomy): Bacteria > Desulfobacterota > Desulfobulbia > Desulfobulbales > Desulfocapsaceae > Desulforhopalus_A. The sequence goes on from OY781976.1 coordinate 2,874,309, forward strand.
AGGATCGGAACCTGCCCCCGCCTCCGTCAGGGCAAAGGCCCCGGCCAGGTACTCGCCACTGCAAATTTTAGGGATATAACGGTTCTTTTGCTCGGTACTTCCCAAGGCCTGGATAACTTCATTGACCATATTATTAACCGAGACAGTCACCGCTGTTGCCGCACAGGCCCTGGCAATCTCGGTCATAGTGACACTAAAAGCGACAACACCGGCTTCCGTCCCCCCAAATTCATCCTTGATATTCAGGCCCATGAACCCGAGTTCAGCAAGCTTTTTAAGATTTTCGTAAAAGCTGCTGGCATCACCGCCACGATCAAGTTCCGCTGCGACTGGTGCAAGCTCGGTCGTGGCAAAATCCCGTGCGGTATCCTGAATGAGTTTCTGTTCTTCCGTTAAGTCAAGACGCATAGCGAACCCCTGCCGTATGATTAATTATGTGATTATTTTCCCTGGAATTAACCCTGGAAATTGGCCGCTCGTTTTTCAAGGAAAGCCCCCATTCCTTCTTGCTGTTCCTCACCAAAACAGAGGGCAAAAAGATCCACCTCATAGCAACAGGCGCGGCCCAGATCCATCTCCATGCCGTTATTGACGGCCTCTTTGCACATTCGCACAGCAGCAGGCCCACGGGAAGAAATAGTTGTCGCAAGCGTACGGCATTCGGCCATGAGGTTTTCCTGGGCAACAACCCTGTTGACCAGGCCAATCCGACAGGCCTCTTGTGCATCAATTATATTGCCGGAAAAAAGCAATTCATTAGCCAGGCCTTTGCCAATAAGTCGAGGTAATCTTTGCGTGCCACCAAAGCCCGGAATGACGCCAAGGTTCACTTCAGGTTGGCCGAATTTGGCATTTTCGCTGGCCAGCCGGATATCACAGGAAATTGCCAATTCACAACCACCACCAAGAGCAAAGCCGTTAACAGCACAAATTACCGGTTGCGGTAAATTTTCGATGGCGCGGGTGACGGCGTGACCTAGTTGGGCGAAAACTTTCCCGCCTGCCTGATCAAGCCCGCGCATAAAGGAAATATCCGCCCCGGCGACAAAGGCTTTTTCACCGGCACCGGTCATAATCACTACCTTTACCGTTTGGTCCTCACCAAGAGCTTTAAGGCAGACAAGCATCTCCTCCAGTGTTTCCTTGTTGAGAGCATTGAGAGATTTTGGTCTGTTAACGGTAATGATGGCTATTGCATCCTCTTTTGCCACAAGTATGTTTTTCAGGTCCACTCTGATTCTCCGTAAATTTTTAAAATTATTATTTGTATCTCAAAGTTATTCCAAAATGAATTTCCAGGCGCAATACCATTCTTCAGGATGAGCGTCGGGAGGACAGCCCAGACACTCGGTGCGTATTCTCTTGTCGATTGCTCTTGCAAAAAAAGCATACTCAACCAGTCCCGCTGATTTACAAGGATAATCGGTAAGTCCTTTGCGTTTACGTGCATCCTGAACGCGACAACGGTTCATTTGAAAGACAAAGCTGGTATCGGTTTCTTCGACTATAGATTGGCTGTTAATGCTTTCATATATCCTAAAGCCCAAGGCCCTTTTCAGCCCTTCAAGGCCAGGATTTTCAGGTAATTCAAGAAATTTACTGATGGAGTTGGCCTCAACCGGAGAAAAATGGGCCCAACAGCTGTCATTGCACCTCTTGGCATCATTCATTCCCTCTGCAAATTCGACGGTTTGAAACCACACTCCGTCATTGACCAACCAGTTTTTAGCCATCCGCGCCTTGAGTGTATTAAGTGCTTCGGCATCCATCTCCAGCAAAAATGAGGGGACCCCGTTGTCCATGGTAAAACCAAAAAGCTGCGACAGATGTTTCATCTGGATCTCAAAGCTCTTTTTAGACGCGCTGCTCAGCATCTCAAGTGCCTTCTCCGTTCCCAGCTGATGCTTTACCTCGGAAAACCAGAGACCGTGATGGATAATGAGTCGATGAAAAAGATCGACTATAAAACGGGCTGTTTCCTGCGCATCTAATTCGCGTGCACTATTGGCTTTCACTGACATGTGTTCCCCTCTTCTCTGACTAACCTCGCGGTCAGCATTTATTAATAAGGTAGAATGGTTATCTCATCCGAAAAACTGCCGAGTGATTCAAGGCCATTGGCCGTTACCAGGTGGGTGTTTTCAATGCCGACAACGCCCCTTCCTGGAAAAATAGTCTTAGGTTCCAGCGCTATGACCATGCCCGCTTCCAGGGCAAGCTGCTGACCCTTGGCAATAAATGGGAATTCATCCAATTCCAGACCAACCCCATGACCAGTAAAACGGATTCGCCGGTCGCCAACTCCCATAAAAGAATCCGCGTAGCCTTTTTTTTCCGCCATGGCAACCATCAGTTCATACAGTTCTCCGCTTATAGCCCCTGGTTTCGCTTGATTTTTGATTTCTTCCTGAATTTCCAGCATCGCCTCATGGGCCGCAACCAGTTCACCGGAAAGACGACCAATAGAGAAGATCCTGGCATGATCAGAAATATAGCCATCAAGAGCGAAGACATAATCGACCAGAACCGGCTCATTAACACCTATTTTCCTCCAGCCAGCGCCCTGGCCGATAAAGCTGCTTACCCCGGTCCCGCCGGTTGGCGAGGCAAGATAGCTGGGAACCGCCGCACCATCGCCCGACAGGAGATGGCCGTAGAAAAGCTCACTGCCCCATAAGCGCATCCGAACAATACCCTGGTGGCCGAGGCTTCGGGCAAAGCTCTCCAACTCACCGGCCAGGGCGACTTCGGTTTTGTCCATCGCCAACAGATCCACCACCCGAGCGGCAAGCCTATCTGATAATTTTGCCGCGGCCCGAATCTTCTCGATCTCAAATTCAGATTTTACTGCCCGAATCAACCGGACTTCGAGGGAAATGTCTTCAATCTTCGCCCCGTTAAAAACCGAGCAGTATTGAAAATAGAGATTCGTGGGTAATACATCCAGTTCCATGCCCAAAAGTTGGGGCATTTTATAACCGTACTCCGCCAAAACCTTTGGTATTTGCTTAATGCCGACGATAGAGACAATCTCTTCCAGCGGAGATTCCTCCCTGGCTCGGGCAAATTCTTTAAAGATCATCAGAATTGCTTTGCCAACGGCGGGAACATAGAGCCACCCTTGCTGGGAGGTTGCCCCAAAATAAAAAAGATCGGTCTTCTGAACTATCAGGACACCATCCATTTCTCCCGATTTTCTTGCAGCAATGGACTTCTGTAATTTTGCTATTCTGCTCTGCAATTCATTTTCCGGAACAATTTTGCTATCGATATCCATGCCATCACCCTAGTTCAGATTCTCTGATCGGAAGGTCCCGTTAGCTGGCGTTACATCACTTCAAATCATTCGTATACATAGAAGCCTTTGCCTCTCTTCCTACCAAGCCAGCCTGCCTCAACATATTTCCTCAACAATGGACATGGCCGATACTTCGGGTCCTTGAAACCGTCATACAGCGTTTCCATGATGGCCAGGCAGGTATCCAAACCAATTAAATCGGCCAGCGCCAGCGGTCCCATGGGATGGTTCATGCCAAGCTTCATCACCGTATCAATATCTTCAACCTTACCAACCCCCTGATAAAGACAGAAGACCGCCTCGTTGATCATCGGCATAAGAATTCGATTGGCAATAAATCCAGGAAAATCGTTTGCCTCGGCGGCAGTTTTGCCGAATTTTTCACAAAGATCCCAGGTAATATCGAAGGTCTCCTTGCTGGTGGCCAGACCTTTGATGACTTCCACAAGCTTCATCACCGGAACCGGGTTCATAAAATGCATACCGATAACTTTTTCTGGCCGTTTGGTTTGAGCCGCTATTCTGCCAATGGGAATAGAAGAGGTGTTGCTGGCAAGAATCACATGGGCAGGACATGCCGCGTCGAGATCGTGAAAGATTTTAAATTTCAGGTCCTCCCGTTCAACCGCCGCCTCGACGACGTAATCCACTCCAGCCATATCGGCAAGGTCGGTGGTGGTTGAAATGCGACCAAGAATAGCATCGCGATGAGAACTGGTGATTTTTTCTTTTTCTACGCTTCGATTAAGGTTTTTCTCGATTGTAGCCATGCCCCTTGCCGTAAACTCTTCCTTTATATCGCTCATCAGGACATCAAGACCACTGGCTGCGGCAACCTGCACAATACCATTGCCCATCTGTCCGGCCCCAACGACACCAAATTTCTTTATCTCCATCTATGCCCCCTTGATTAATAACTGTGCAAAATATTCTCTTTAAAAAATAGAGGTTAGGAAAATCTTATCGATTGACAACCATTGCCACCGCCTCACCACCACCAAGACAGAGAGAAACCAGTCCTCTCTTGGCGTCACGTCGGTTCATCTCGTGCAATAAACTCACCAGCAGCCGGCCTCCGCTGGCACCGATGGGATGACCAAGGGCAACTGCGCCACCGTTGACATTGACTTTGGCCACATCAAGTTCCAGCACCCGGTTGATGGCCACCGAGGTTCCGCTAAATGCCTCATTTATCTCAAAGAGATCAACATCGGCAAGGGACACCCCTTCTTTTTTCAAAACCTTGGGAATAGCTAGGATTGGGGCCATAAGCACATACTTCAGCTCGATTCCCGCTGAGGCCTGGGCGCCAATCTCGGCAAGTATGGTACAGCCAAGCTCCTCGGCCTTTTCACGGCTCATAACGACCACGACAGCAGCACCATCACTGATCACCGAGGCATTGCCAGCGGTACCGACGCCATCACCCTTAAAGGCTGGCCGCATCTTTTGCAGAATCTCGAAACTGGTCTCCTGGGGACACTCGTCGGTTGCAAAATATTTCATCTCCTGCCCCTTTTTCTGGGGAAGAGGTACCGCAACGATTTCATCTTTGAAAACGCCTTGCTGTACCGCTTTCAGAGCCTTTGCATAGGAGTCGGCGGCAAAACGATCCTGATCTTCTCTGTTCACCTGCCAGTTTTCGCAGATGAGTTCATTGGACATGCCCATATGGAAGTCATTGACCACATCCCAAAGGCCGTCATGGACCATGTGATCCTCAATCTTGCCCGGCCCCATGCGATGGCCCCATCTGGCTTTTTCGAGATAGTAGGGAGCGGCACTCATATTCTCCATGCCTCCGGCGACAACGACATCGGCATCGCCACACTGGACGGCCTGGGCCGCGAGCATGACCGCCTTAAGAGCGGAACCGCATACTTTATTGACAGTTACCGCCTCAACTTCCTGGGGGAGTTCAGCCTTAATGGCCGCCTGTTTTGCCGGATTCTGGCCATACCCACAGGGCAGAACCATGCCCATTATGCATTCGTTCACCTGCTTTTTGTCTATACCAGCGCGAACCACAGCTTCTTTAATGACAAGGGCTCCGAGGTCGGTTGCCCCAATTTTGCTCAGCGATCCACCAAAACTGCCGAACGGTGTTCTTACTGCGCTCACGATTACCGCCTTTTTCATATTCTGCCTCATTTGTTTACTTGTTTCTGCCAAGCATGAACCTATAAGATACTCAGATAATCAGATTGTCTTATAGGGAACAGGGGATTTATCGGTCTTGTTTACAATGAAATTATGACCACACTCGAAAAACCGACCAAGCGCTCAATCATTTTTTTATGGTTATCTACCAACCGATTTTTGTCAATCTTTTTTACCAAAGCACAGCAATTATTTCACAATATCAATGCAATCCGTCCATCTCTTCTTTCTATCGTTAATATTTCGGCTTCATTTCGTCAGGCGCATTTTTACTTTTTCCGACAAAAGGATAAATAATTCCTTTGACAAATATCAACAATTATTATTTAGTTCACAGACAGAACCGACCGAGCGCTCAGTTGCATGTTCGGTATTTAAGGGAAGTGTTATGTCAGCCCTTCATCATTTCAAATCTGAACTGTAAGGAGTCACCAATGAGTATGGAAAATCTTTACCGAGAAGTTATGGACATCAACTTGATGGATGATAACGACCACAAAAAGGATGCGGCAAAAGCATTTTTTGAAAAACTCAACTACATGCAACTCCCTGAATATTTTAACTGGGCAGAGGAAATATTTGAAGGAATCCACGTTAAAGAACGGGGTGACAAACCTGCTCTTATCTGGGCCGATATTGTCACCACAGAAAGCAAAACATTTAGCTATCAGGAGTTCTCTTTCCACGGCAATCAGTGTCTCAATGCCCTGAGAAAGGCGGGCGTTGACAAAGGCAATAATATGTTCATGATGATGCCCATCGTCCCGGAAACCTGGTTTGCCAGCTATGCCTGCATTAAAGGCGGCCTGGTTGCCGTGCCAACTGCGACGACCATGACCGAAAGAGAGTTGGAGTTTAGATTTGAAACCTATCCACCTGACTCAATTCTCGCCGATGAAATCTATTGCGACATTATTGATGCGGCTCTGACCACAACCAAGATGACCCCAAAAATTAAATTGGTTCGTGGTAAAAAGGCTGGCTGGGTTAGTTGCATCGATTTAACCGGTGAGTCTGTTGAGGCAAAAGCCGCCAAAACCCGCTCGGATGATCTTCTCTTCTGCTTTTTCACCTCCGGTACCACCGGCCTGCCTAAACGCGTCGGCCATACCGCTGTCTCCTACCCTTTAGGACACCTCTCCACCTCGGTTATGACCGGCATTCAAACCGGCGACATCCATCATAATCTCGGCGCTCCCGGTTGGGCAAAGTGGGCATGGTCCAGTTTTTTTGCCCCCCTGAACGTCGGTGCCACGGCATCCGGCTTCCACTTTACCGTGCTTGACGGTGATAAGTACCTGACCATGATCACCAAACATAAGATTTCGACCTTCTGCGCGCCGCCAACAGCCTGGCGTATGTTCATAAACCTCGACACTTCCAAGTTTGACTTTTCTGCGTTACGCCAATCAATTGGTGCCGGCGAGCCTCTCAATCCTGAAGTTATCACCAGATGGAAGGCGCTGACCGGAACGGAGATCAGAGATTTCTATGGCCAGACCGAATCGACGGCCATGATCGGCAATCATCCCTGGATGAATGGCAAAATGAAGAGCGGCTCCTTCGGCCAACCTTCGTTTATGTATGATGTTGCCCTGGTGGATGACGACGGCAAGGAACTCACCGTGGCCGACGAACCCGGTCATATCGTAGTTAAACTGGACAAATGGCGATCCATCGGCCTCTTTACCGAGTATATCGGTAATCCTGAAAAAATGGCTGGGGTCTTTAGAAATAATCTCTATTATACCGGCGATCGGGCCTCCATTGATCAGGACGGCTACTGGTGGTTTGTTGGCCGAAGCGACGATGTTATCAAATCCTCTGATTTCCGCATTGGCCCCTTCGAGGTCGAAAGTGCCGTTTTAGAGCATCCTGCCGTTGCAGAATCGGCCATTGTCGGTGTTCCCGACGAAAAACGCCATCAACTCGTCAAAGCCTTCATTATTCTCAAGCAGAATCAAGAACCAACAAGAGAACTGGCCCTGGATATATTCAAACACACCATCAAAATCCTCGCTAAATTCAAAATTCCAAGAATCATCGAGTTTGTGCCACAGGTTCCGAAAACCCTGAGTGGTAAAATCCGCAGAGTTGAATTGCGGCAACAGGAAATAGACCGCCAGGCAGCAGGCGGAGAATCACCAAAACTTGAATTTTACTATTGGGATTTCCCAGAACTGAAGTCTAAAAAATAAACCTTTCATTCTTCCGGGAAATGACAATTGTCGTTTCCCGGACTGCTCAACAAACACGTTTCTCCGGAGTGGATATTATGAATTTTGAACTGACTGAAGAACAGAACCTCATTCGCGACATGGTTCGTGAATTTGCCGAAGCGGAGGTGGCACCAACAGCCAGAATCCGCGATGAAGAAGAACGGTTTGACCGGGCCTTGATGTTTGACAAACTCAGTGAGCTGGGCCTCACCGGAATCGTCTTCCCGGAAGAATACGGAGGTGCTGGCGCAGACTATCTTAGTTATGCCATAGCCGTGGAAGAACTCTCCAGGGTTTGTGCATCCACCGGAGTAACGCTTTCCGCCCATCTCTCCCTCTGCGCCAATCCTATTTATCTTTTTGGCACTGAAGAGCAAAAACAGCAATTTCTCGTGCCCCTCGCCACAGGTGAGAAAATGGGTGCCTTCGGTCTTACCGAACCATCGGCCGGTTCCGATGCCGGTGGCACCAAAACCACGGCCATCCGGCAAGGCGATCAGTGGATTCTAAACGGCACCAAAATTTTTATCACCAATGGCGGCGAAGCAGAAACCTATGTTGTTTTTGCCAGAACCGACAAGAATGCCCAAAAGCATCACGGCATCAGCGCCTTTATCCTTGAGAAAGGAACTCCTGGTTTTTCCTTTGGCAAAAAAGAGCAGAAATTGGGGATTCGCAGTTCGCCTACCCTGGAACTCATCTTTGATAATTGTTCTATTCCCGCGGCCAATCTTCTTGGTGACGAGGGGCAAGGATTCAAGATTGCCATGAAAACTCTTGACGGCGGTCGAATAGGTATTGCCTCCCAAGCCCTTGGTATTGCCCAGGGCGCACTGGACGCGGCGGTTAACTATGCCAAGGATCGGAAACAATTCGACACCCCTATAAGCAGATTTCAGGGAGTGCAGTTTCAACTGGCAGATATGGCAACCCAGGTAGAAGCGGCACGGCTCATGGTCTACAATGCCGCCTACAAAGCCAGCAATGGTCTTTCCTATTCCCAGGCCTCGGCCATGGCCAAATTGATGGCCAGCGAAACCGCCATGAAAACCACCACCCAGGCGGTACAAATCCTTGGCGGTTATGGTTACACCAGAGATTTTCCAGTTGAGCGGATGATGCGCGATGCCAAGATCACAGAAATCTATGAGGGAACCAGTGAGATTCAGCGTCTGGTTATCGGCACGGCCTTGACCAGATAGCAGCTGATTTCTTTTAGTGAGATAACTTCCTTTGACTGAATGTTATTCATATTTTTCTTTTGTTCTGCCGTTTTTTTGGATACTTCTTCACAGCAAATGATTTGGACAATTTTAAATCGTGCAAAAAGAGATCTCCAGGAGAAAAATGAATGATAGATGAAGAGAAAGATTCACAAGAAGTTGTAACACATATTAAAAACCAGGAATTGGTGAAAGAACGCCGGCGTCAGATCGTTGACGCGGCGGTGAAGTTGTTCATCAAATACGGCTATCACAAGACGACAACCCGGGCTCTGGCCAAGGAAACCGGCCTTTCCATCGGTTCGCTGTACGAATATGTCTCCACCAAGGATGATGTGCTCTACCTGGTCTGCATTGCGATTCATACCGAGGTCGAGCAAGGCGTGCAGGAAGCACTCGCCCGGCCTACTGTCGGCAAAGCCGCACTGGCCGAAGTGATCCGCGAGTTTTTCCTGGTGTGCAACCGGATGAGTGATCATGTGTTGCTGATGTATCAGGTCACCCATTTCCTGCCACTGAAATGGCAGGAAAAAGTTCTTGAGGCGGAGTTGAGAATCACCAATCTCTTCATAGAGGCAATGCGCGAACTACGCGAGTTGGGAAAACTCCCACAGCTGGACGACGACACAATTAATCTGATTGGCCATAATATTTCGGTTATCGGTCATATATGGGCCTTTAGACGCTGGTATTTTGCCAAGAATTTCACGATTGAGCAGTACATTGAACAACAGACAGAATTTATCATGAGTTTTCTGGAAGAAAAGAACACCTAGGAGCTTGTCCGAGAATAGGCATTTTGTTCAAAATTGAGGCATTTTCATAAAAATAAGCGGAGCTATATAATTAATATTGCGAGCATTATTTTTATAAAAATAACGAAAAGTTTGGGCAGATAGCGTAGACTTCGAAAGGGCATTCTCAGAAAGGCTCCTAAGTTCTCTGCATCCTTTAATTGCTCCCGATTGCCGAAACCGGCTTCTGTCTCGATATTATAAATAAAGACAATGTCATCCCAGTTACCCCGTTAGACTGAAGGAGAAAACATGCACGCGGATGTTGAAATTTACCGACCGAAAAACGTTGTCCGAGTAATCACCGCCACCTCCCTTTTTGATGGTCATGATGCATCGACAAATATCATGCGCCGGATTTTGCAGGATTCCGGCGTGGAAGTCATCCATCTGGCCCATAATAGATCGGTTCAGGAGTTGGTCGACACGGCCATAGAGGAAGACGCGCAAGGTATTGCCATGTCCAGCTATCAAGGCGGACATATGGAGGCCTTCAAGTATATGATTGATCTGCTGAAAGAAAACGACGCCGCCCACATCAAAGTATTTGGTGGCGGTGGTGTTATTGTCGCCGATGAGATCAAAGAGCTTGAGAGCTATGGCGTTGCCAAGATCTACTCGCCGGAAGACGGCACTTCCATGGGCTTGCAGGGAATGATTAATCATATGATTAAAATTCTCGATTTTCCAACCCTGCCCTTCCACGATCTTCGTCCGGAAAAACTCAGCTCCAGCAATGCCAAAAGCATCGCCGGTTTTATCACTGCCGTTCAACAGGCCAAAGCCAGCGGCAATGGTAATCTACAGGAAATGACAGCAATGCTCACTGCACTTGCCGAAAAACACCAAACACCGGTCATCGGCATTACCGGAACCGGTGGCGCCGGGAAATCATCTCTCACCGATGAGATCCTCGTCCGCTTTCTCCATGATCTGAAAGACCTTCGCATTGCCATCATCAGTTGCGACCCTTCCAGGCGTAAGACCGGCGGCGCTCTGCTGGGTGACCGGATTCGCATGAATTCGATTAGCAGTTCAGATAATGTCTACATGCGCAGCCTTGCCACCCAAAATTCTGCAACTGAGATTTCCGAGGCGCTGCCGGAGGCCATCCTTGTGGCGAAGGCTGCAGGTTTTGACCTGATCTTCGTCGAAACTGCCGGCATCGGCCAGGGCGACTCAAAAATCACCGAAATGGCTGATATATCTATCTATGTGATGACCAGTGAATTTGGCGCGCCATCCCAGCTGGAAAAAATCGATATGCTCGACTATGCCGATCTCATCGTCGTCAATAAGTTTGAAAAGAAAGGCAGTGATGACGCCATTCGGGATATCAGAAAGCAGGTCCAGAGAAACCGTAAACAGTGGGACGTCGCAGCCGAAGACTTTCCTGTGTACGGAACAATCGCCTCCAAATTCAATGATGACGGTGTTACCGCCCTCTATCACGGGATAATTGAGCAGCTCAAAATTAAGACCTCATTGCAACTCAATCCCAGCCTGCCAAAACCTGAACAAAAGACATCGTCCTCAAAGTCCATCGTCATTCCATCGGAACGGATACGCTACCTCTCGGAAATTTCGGCCACGGTCAGGGGCTATCATAAAAAGACAGACCAGCAGGCGAAATCAGTGCGACAGAATTATCATCTGCAACAGACCATTAGCCTCCTCAGTGATAAAAATGGCGATGATATCGACAAGACTCTGGAAGTGCTCCGCTCAGAAGCCGAAACAACGGCTAAACTCATCGAACGAGAGACCGAAGACTGCCTGACCAACTGGGAGAAGGTAAAACAGGATTATTCCGGTGACAAACTCATCTATACTGTCCGGGGCCGTGAGATTCAAATCCCTTTGTACAGAACATCTCTTTCCCATTCGAAGATTCCGAAAATTTCATTTCCCACATTTACTGATCCGGCAGATATCTATCGCTGGCTGCGCAGAGAGAACCTTCCCGGTTATTTCCCCTATACCGGCGGTGTCTTCCCCTTGAAACGCACCGGCGAAGATCCCACCAGAATGTTTGCCGGCGAAGGTGGCCCGGTTCAGACTAACCAGCGATTCAAACTGCTGTCTGCAAATTACGAGGCAAAACGACTGTCAACCGCCTTTGATTCGGCCACCCTGTATGGCTGGGATCCCGCCGTACGCCCTGATATCTACGGCAAGATCGGCACCTCCGGCGTCAGTATCTGTACCCTTGATGACGTCAAACAGCTCTATGACGGTTTCGAACTCTGCTCCCCCACCACGTCTGTTTCCATGACCATCAATGGCCCGGCACCGATCATTCTGGCTATGTTCATGAATACGGCCATCGACCAGCAGGTGGATAGCTTTGTAGCGGAAAAGAGACGGCAACCGAACAAGGCCGAATACGATGAAATCAAAACTATGGTCCTCACCAACGTAAGGGGCACGGTACAGGCGGATATTCTGAAAGAGGACCAGGGCCAGAATACCTGCATCTTCTCCATCGAATTTGCCCTGAAAATGATGGGCGATATTCAGGAATATTTTATCGCCCAGAATATTAAAAATTTCTACTCGGTCTCGGTCTCCGGCTATCATATTGCAGAAGCCGGGGCGAATCCGATTACCCAGCTTGCCCTCACTTTGTCCAACGGTTTCACATACGTGGAATATTATCTGGCCAGAGGCATGGATATCGACAAGATTTCGCAAAACCTGTCATTTTTCTTCTCAAATGGTATGGACCCTGAATATACCGTTATTGGCCGGGTGGCCAGACGTATCTGGGCCATAGCTATGAAGGAAAAATATGGCGCGGCTCCATCTTCCCAGCGGTTGAAATATCATATCCAGACCTCGGGCCGATCTCTGCACAGCCAGGAAATTCAGTTCAATGACATCAGGACCAGTTTGCAGGCACTGTGTGCAATTTACGATAACTGCAACAGTCTCCACACCAATGCCTACGATGAAGCCATAACCACCCCGAGCTCCGAATCGGTTCGTCGGGCCCTGGCGATTCAACTTATTATTAACCGGGAATGGGGGCTCGCCAAAAACGAAAATCCCAATCAAGGCAGTTTTATCGTCGAAGAACTTACCGATCTGGTGGAGGAAGCGGTACTTGCCGAATTTGACCGGTTAACCGACAGGGGCGGCGTGCTTGGCGCCATGGAAACAGGCTACCAGCGCAGCAAGATTCAGGAAGAATCCATGTACTATGAGCGGCAAAAACATTCCGGCGAGTACCCGATCATCGGCGTAAACACCTTCCGTAATCCGGATATTGACTTTGATCAACAGACCGCAACCTTAGAGCTGGCAAGGGCCACCGACGAAGAGAAAAACGAGCAGATAGCCAGACTGGCAGATTTTCATAACAGACATAAGGACGATTGCCCCGCCGCGTTGGATCACCTGAAAGAGGTTGCTCTCAGTGGCGGCAATATTTTTGAAGAAATGCTCGAAACGGTCAAACACTGTAGTCTCGGCCAGATCACCAATGCCCTGTATGAGGTGGGTGGCAAATATCGCAGAAGCATGTAACGAAAAAAACAAGTAGCTGAGCGAAATTGATAGTTTAGTTTTCATCCTGAAACGAGGATTTTTTTCTTAAATCTAGGCACTTGATAAATTTAGCCGCAGGCATATATTTGATATTCCGAGGATTAAATTTTGAGAGTAACGACGAGTTAGGGAAAAAAGGCCGTTTCAGGATGAAAACTAGTTTAGCTCCAGGCGAACGAGGGTTGCTCAAAATGAGCAACCCTCGTCTCTCGTCCGGCAAGAGCCACTTCGCGGAACTGATAGAGCATTGCAGCTGTCGGGGTAGCTATCCAGGTGTCACCCACCGGCATAAAAAGAATCGGCCTGTCGCTGTCCCCTCCGCCTTGCAACGCAGGTGCATCCCAACGAAATAACTCTTCACAGGGAATTCTATGGATCGAGGCAACCTCTTGCTCGTTTGCATCAAGCTGTTCTATCGTGCCGCCCCAGATAACCAATGGGCTAATATGAAAGCCTGATCTGGTCACGAAATCATCGAGCTGTCCAAGAAGCCGACTGCCAGGAAGACTGAGGCCGACCTCTTCCTCCAGTTCGCGAAATGCTGTCTGTACCGGATCTTCTCCAGGGTCAATGCTGCCCCCGGGAAACGCCCATTGCCCCGGATGATTTTTCAATCCTCCCGACCTTCTGGTGAGGATGAGTGCCGCACTGGTATCCTGGGCATGGCCAAGACCGGCCAGACCACCTTCTCCGCGGTAATCAACAATGACAAGGGCCACAGCAGCCCGTCTGAGATTTCCAGGGGCAAGGCTGACTCTGCTGAAGTTTGCCAGGTTGGTTTTGATATGCTCTCGAGACTCGGCAGTACAGGGGAAAGTTTCCATTTTCATAAATAATTTTCACCAAGATGGCTTTGGATTTTGCCAAATAATTTAATTTAACATTGTCCAAAAATTGTGCAAGCGGTACTCTCTTAACATTTTATCGCTAGAATAATTAATCAGCCAAGACCATTGCCAACTCTATAAGGATATAAAAATGACCGACCATGTCTTTTATCTTGTGGAAAAGCGACCGCCAATAGCCTGGGTGTACTTAAATCGTCCGGAAAAGAAAAATGCCATGGGTCCAGAAGCCTGGACAGAGCCGGTAGAAATATTTGCCGACCTCGACCGTGATCCCGAGATAAGAGTGGTTATAGTGGCAGGTAAAGGTTCTTGCTTCTCAGCCGGTATCGATCTGATAGGAATGGTGCCGCAGCTGCCGGAGCTGATGGACAAGAACCAGACCGGTGGTACAAAATGGAAGTTTCTACCTAAAATCAAACAACTCCAGGACGGTATCACAGCGATTGAACATTGCCGAAAGCCGGTCATCGCCGCCATCCATGGGCACTGTGTCGGCGCGGGTCTTGATATGGCCACCGCCTGTGATATCCGAATCTGCTCGCAAGACTCCCTGTTTTCCCTTAAAGAGGCGGCGGTTGGTTTCGTGGCTGATGTCGGAGTTCTGCAGAGGCTCCCTCTCATTGTTGGCCAGGGCCACGCTCGCGAGCTTGCCTTTACAGCAAGGAGTATAACAGCGGAACGAGCAAAAGAGATCCAACTGGTGAGTGATATATACCCCGACACCGCGACACTCATGGTAAAAGCAGAAGAGCTGGGCCAGGAAATCGCCGACAATTCGCCTCTGGCCGTCCAGGCATCCAAGGACGTCCTTAATTTTTGTGTGGGCAAATCCATCGACGATGGCCTGAAATACGTCGCTTCGGTGAGTGCCAATATTATTCCATCCGGCGATCTGATGGAAGCGATAACCGCCTTTAGTGAAAAGAGAAACCCCAAATTTACCGGAAATTGATATTATGCTTGAAGATGTGCAGCAGTACCTGGAACCAACATTTTTCCTCGATTTTAACACAGAAGAACTTGCCGATTTTGCCGAACAAGTCTGCGCAAACAGCAAAACACCTTTGGAAAGGGCAGTAGCCCTCTACTATGCGGTCCGGGACCAGATTAAATATGACCCATATGACCTGAAATATTCCCGGACAGCCATGAAAGCCAGCTCGGTATTAAAGAAACGAAGCGGCTATTGTGTTTCCAAGGCAGTCTTACTGGCAGCCATGGGTCGGCAGCAGCAGATCCCCTGCCGTCTTGGTTTTGCCGACGTAACCAACCACCTGACCACCCCTAAATTGCGGGAGAAGATGGGAACGGATCTTTTTGTCTATCATGGCTACACCGAGATGTTCTTAAACGATAAATGGGTAAAAGCCACCCCCGCCTTCAACCTGTCACTCTGCAACCGCTTCAACGTTAAGCCGCTTGAATTTGATGGCACCGCAGATTCCATCTTTCACGAATGCAATACCCTCGGTCAGAAGCATATGGAATACGTCAGGGAACACGGTCATTTTGCCGACCTGCCTTTTGAAAAATTATTTGCAGCCTACTTCATTGTTTATCCAAAATTCTTTGAACATTTGGTGGGCGGAAAGTTAGATGAGTTTGAAGAGGAAGCGGCAACTACGTACTGATTACTCGCAGTTCTTCTTCAGCAAAACCACATCATCTACAACGAAATAAAGCTTGGCATTGAACTGCTGAGCGAGGTAACGAAAGGTGCTCTGGCTATAAAAACAGATATGGGTCAGATCACGGATATAATGCCAGCTGCTAAATGCCTGTTTATCCGTCACCAGCTTGGTCATTACGCCCAACCAACCACCTGGCTTGAGCATCTTAAAGACTGCAGCTAGTTGACGATGTGGAGCACTCAGATGCTCCATCACCTCTGTGGCACAAATAAAATCGTATTTTCTTTCAAAGACCGCAGGGTCATTGCAATAATATGGATCGTAGAGATCCATCTGATGCCCCTGCTCTATAAAAATGGTCGACAGGGTCGGGCCGGGACCGCAGCCGAAATCCAAGCCCTTTTGTTTTGCAGGAAGCCTGGCCAAAAGCGGTGTACTCAGTCGAGAAAGAAATTGCCGATAGCCCTTATCTTTTGCATTATTCTCATGCAAATCATAGGTAATCTTTTCGTCTTCGCGACTTAACCAGTATTTTTCCGGCACAAAAATCAACGTACAAGTGGGACAGCACAGATAGGTTCGGTGTTTATCCTCAAAAAATAAAAAGACCCCACCACGACGGCACAAAGGGCACTCGCACAAATCACTTTGAATTGTGCTCTGGATTTTCATATTTGAATCCGCCGAAGAAAATCACTTCAATTTCTTACGGGATTTCATGGCGTTTGAACCCCGGGTGACGGTGGCGATCCCCACCCCGAGTTTTTCCGAAATCTGCCGCTGGGGCACTCCCTCTTGCAGCATCTCAAAAATCTGTAGACGTTTAGCCACATCAAGCAGTTCACCGGCAGACAGAAGCTCACGCAAGGCCTCTTCCATCTCTTCCGCAGTCTCCTGAGCAAGCAAATGATTGACTAAATGAGAAATGTATTTTACTGTCGCTTCCATGTACTAGCACACTAGTACAAACTATTTAAGAGTCAACTGTTTTTATCGTCGTGGCCTGTCTATTACCGGCTGAACTCACGGCGTCAATTGTCGTCGTGGGAGCCTTTTGCCACAATGTTTCAGGATTTGCTGCAATACACCTTTTCAGGTATGACGAGTGGCGCAATATATGCCCTCATCGCCCTGGGATTTTGTGTGGTTAATAACACCATGGGCATTGTTAACTTTGTCCAGGTTGACTTTGTTACCCTGGGTGGCATGTTGATGTTTAGCTGCCTGTTTGGCGCAGGCCTGCCCATGGTGCCGGGGCTTTTTCTGGCTGTTGCCGGGGTGGCCGTTGTTGCCATGGTCGTGGAACGATTCGGTCTGCGCCCGGCCCGATCAAATAACCATACGGTGCTGATCTTTCTCACCGTTGGCCTGTCCATTATTTTGCGGGGCATTATCAAGCTGATCTGGGGTAAAAACCGGATGGCATTACCGCCGCTGACACCTGATCAACCAGTCAATATTTTAGGTGCCAGCGTCCTTCCCCAGGCACTGTGGATCCTCCTGCTCACTCTGGTTGCCATCACTCTTCTGACTTGGTTTTTCTACCGGACCTCTCTCGGGCTCTCCATGCGGGCAGTCGCCTCTAACCCGACGGCTGCCGCGATTGTTGGTATTCCGGCGGGCCGGGTTCGTTTGACCAGCTATGCTATTGCCGGGGCTCTCGGTGGCCTGTCCGGTGTACTTGTAACACCGATCACCACACTCAACTACGACGTTGGGGTACTTCTTGGTCTAAAAGGATTTGCTGCGGCTATTCTTGGTGGTTTTGGTTCCTTTCCTGGAGCAATTTTGGGCGGACTGGTTTTGGGGCTGCTGGAATCCCTTTCCGCCGGCTATATCTCCAGTGCATATAAGGATGTGGTTGCTTTTGTGGTTTTATTGCTGGTGCTGTTTGTAAGACCTAAAGGATTACTAGGCAAGTGATGGTGTCGTAAAAACTCTTCATCTTCTTCGTTGTTGCAACTTTTACTTTACCATCCTAAGTATAAATTTTTCACTAGTTTATCAGAGTATTACACTGTTTGATAATGAGATTTAAAGGACATTATGAAGAAAGAACTAATGATGGGAAACGATGCAATCGGACGAGGGCTTATTGAAGCCGGTTGTCAGGTTGCGGCAGCGTATCCAGGGACGCCGTCCACGGAAATCCTCCAGAGTGTTATAACCCGGCAGGATCAGGCGGAAAACCCGCTGCATATAGAATGGTCGGTCAACGAAAAAATCGCTTTTGAGGTGGCCTTGGCCGCCAGTTACACCGGCAAACGATCCGCTGCCGTGATGAAACAGGTTGGACTCAATGTCGCCGCAGATCCTTTTATGCGGACCGCCTATCTGGGCGTCAAAGGTGGTATGCTCACCGTTGTGGCCGATGACCCCGGTCCACATAGTTCGCAAAACGAGCAGGATACCAGACTCTTTTGCCTGCAGGGTCGCGTACCTGTGCTTGATCCCTCAAGCCCTGCCGAGGCCAAGGCGATGATCGAACCGGCCTATTTGCTCTCGGAAAAATACGAGATGAATATTGTTCTGCGGCCAACCACCCGCGTCTGCCATTCGCGGCAAAGTGTCGCGCTCAACGAACCGGTTAAGTTGGATCGCCATGCAGCCTTTATGCCTGATACTGGTCGCTGGTGCGCTACCCCGGCTTTCCTGCCCGGTTTGCACCGCAGTCTCAACGCCAAACTGGAACAGATCGCTCAGGAGCCCGACTGGCAGCCAAAACTAACAGCCGGCGATAACAGCCAACCACGAGTTGCCCTGGTCGCCTCAGGTATCGCCTACGCCAACCTTGTTGATCTGCTGGAGGAACTGGGACTAAGCGGCACCATTGATCTTTATCAGGTGCTGATGCCCTATCCTCTGAATCCTACATTTATTCAACACCTGCAACAAAACTACGATCGACTGCTTGTTCTTGAAGAAACCTACCCGGTAATAGAATTGCAAATGGCCCATGCCGGAGCATGCGGCAAACAGAGCGGCGCAGTCCCCCGGGAAGGCGAGCTGACACCGGATGTGCTCTATCAGGCATTGGCCAGCTTTCTTGGCCTTGAAACACCGCAGAGTCTGCCCGCGGCAGGGCGGGGCCAACGTCCTTCTCTTTGTCCTGGCTGCCCCCATCGGGCCGCCTTCTACTCGATCAAAAAAACCTTCCCCGAAGGAATCTTCCCATCCGATATCGGCTGCTATACCCTGGGCATGAACCTTGACGCAGTCCACACCGTGCACTGCATGGGCGCCTGCATAAGTCAGGGTGCCGGATTTCACCAGGCCTACAAGCAGGACGGCGGCCAGGTGCCCACCGTGGTCGTCACCATTGGTGACTCCACCTTTTTTCATGCCGGTGTTCCCGCACTTATCAACGCTGTCCTTCAGGATGCCCGCATCATTGTTGTCATCCTCGATAATGCCACCGCGGCCATGACCGGTGGACAACCGGTGCCGCATATGGGATTTGCCGCCGGCGGCAAAAAAACCAAGGCAATTGCCATTGAGCCACTGGTGAAAGCCACCGGCGTTGATTTTATCGAAAGCTGCGACCCCTACCAGCATGAGCGCTTCGAACAACTCTTGAAAAAAGCCGACGCCCATACCCGCGGTGAAAATGGCGGCGTTGCTGTTCTTATCTCCCGCCATGGTTGCCTGATGGATCCGGTTGTGCGTAAAATGCAGGAGGCTCCGGCGGTAACCATCACCGATGACTGCCTCGGCTGTGGCCAATGCGTTGACGATTTTGAGTGTCCGGCCCTGTCTATGGACGAGGAAAATAGCGTCGCCCTGGTGGACAGCGACCGCTGTCACGGCTGTGGCACCTGCATCCCGGTCTGCCCTGCCCAGGCAATTGTCGTAAAGGAGAAGATATGAAACAGCAAATAGTTGTCAGTGGCATTGGTGGTCAGGGCGTTCTTTTTCTTACCCGGGTTATAGCCCAGGTTGCTGTTGATCGCGGCATACCAGTGCTCACTTCAGAAAGTCATGGTATGGCACAGCGCGGTGGAACTGTACTTTCGACCCTCAAGGTGGGTGATTTTGCCGCCCCTTTAGTCCGCACAGGTCAGGCCGATGTGGCCCTGTTGCTCTGGGAGCCAAATCTTGCTGTCCATCGTCCGCTGCTAAAAGACGACGGGGCGCTGATTATCAACTCAGATAAGGCTGGTGAAGGTGACAGAATCGACAGTTCGGGGATTGCCCGAAATATAGGCAAAGCTGTACTGTCCAATCTGGTATTGCTCGGCCGGGCGATCAGTAAAAACGCACTGTTTTGCAGTGAAGAAGAGTGTCTTGTTGCCATTCGAAAACTGGCTCCAGCCAAATTTGTCGAGGAAAATATCCAAGCCTTTCAAACCGGGATGAAGAACTAAGAAAATGATGTCTGGCCGCGACAAATTTTTTTATTTTATCTACCTGCACCGGACCGGGTTGACAGTAATCCTGCTGTCAACGTTCCTGCTGCTCTATCCACTCTATGAGGACAATCCGTATACCCTCGGGGTGACCAATCTGATTGCGATCAATACCATTGTGGTGCTGGGCCTTAATCTTTTTATCGGTTATACCGGCCAGATATCCCTTGGCCATGCTGCTTTCTTCGGCCTTGGTGCCTACGGTTCGGCGATTGCGACGGTGACATATAATCTGCCGCCCTGGCCAGCCATGCTTATGGTGGCCCTGCTGGTAGCCCTGGTGGCCCTGATTATCGGCGTGCCCATCCTGCGATTATCCGGCCATTATCTGGCCATGGCCACCCTTGGCTTTAACTTCGTGGTGCACAGCGTCCTTCTTGAGTGGGACGAGCTTACCGGCGGCCCCAGTGGTTTTTCCGGTATCCCATATTTAAGTATCGGTGATTTTTCTTTTGACGATGAGATTCGCCTTCATTATCTGCTCTGGGGCTTTACCATGATCTGCCTGCTGCTCTGCCTCAATTTGGTCCGCAGTGGTGTCGGTCGTGGGCTCGCCGCGCTGACGGAAGATGAGACGGCCGCCGCCGCGCTCGGTGTTAATACCCGCAATGCCAAGATTAAAATCTTTGTCCTCTCGGCGGTAATGGCCTCAATTGCCGGCAGCCTTTTTGCCCATTGTTACTGTTATCTCAGTCCCGATTCTTTCGGGATATTCACCTCCACCGATATGGTGATCATGGTGGTTGTCGGCGGCATGGGATCGATATGGGGATCACTCTTTGGTGCCGGTTTACTTACCCTCCTGCCCGAGTTGATCGGGGTATTTGAAACCTATAAAGACTTCGTCCACGGAACAATTCTGGTCCTTGTTTTAATGTTTCTGCCCCAGGGGCTGGTCACTGGCCTCATCGATATGGTCAAAGTTCGGTGGGCTTTGCGAAGAAGGGAGGCTCAGTAATGCTGCAACTTCAGTCTGTATGCAAAAACTTTGGCGGCCTGCCGGCATTAAGCGACGTCTCTTTTTACGTCCCTAAAGGGCAGCTAACCGCTCTTATCGGTCCAAACGGTGCTGGCAAATCGACCCTCATCAATTGCATTACCGGGGTACTGAGTGCCACCAGTGGTTCTGTGACCTTTAAGAATACCGAAATTTCCGGCCTGCCAGCCTATGCAATCAGCCGTCTTGGCATCAGCCGTACCTTTCAGAACCTGCGACTTTTTCCCCGTCTGAGTGTGCTGGATAACGTCTTGACCGGCCTGACCTGTGAGGGTGGACAATCCATGGTTATGGCCATGCTGCGGCTTCCCTATCTTCGCCATCGTGAGCGGAAGTTAAGGCTGCGGTCGCTGGAATCCTTGGATCATTTTGACCTCAGCGATAAGAGCAACTGGCCCGCTGGAGTCCTCGCCTATGGCGATAAAAAAAGGGTTGAGCTGGCCCGGGCCACCGTTGGCAAACCTGATCTCCTGCTCCTCGACGAACCAGTTGCTGGTTTAAATGGCGAAGAAACCGCCGCAGTTGGCGAACAACTAAAACTCTTGCGCCGGGCAGGCCACACTATTCTACTGGTTGAGCATGATATGGACCTGGTGATGAATATCGCCGATCAGGTTGTGGTGCTTGATAGCGGCAAATGTATTGCCACCGGAACCCCGGACGAAGTACGGCGAAATCCTCTGGTGCTGGAAGCCTATCTCGGCCGAATGGAGGCCACCGCCTGATGCTGACTATAAATAATCTCTCAGCCCACTACGGTGCGGCACAAGCCCTCTTTGGCATAGATATGAAAATAGCCGCCGGGGAAACCGTGGCTCTTGTGGGCGCGAATGGCGCTGGCAAAAGTACCCTGCTCAAATGTTTGCTTGGACTCCACAAACCTACCGCCGGCACCATTCTCCTCGATGGCAAAGACATCACCAAGGCCAGCCCCGCCATAATGGTGCGGCTGGGGGTGACACTTTCTCCGGAAGGACGTGAGGTTTTTAGCAATCTTTCGGTTTTTGAAAATCTGCAACTGGGAGCGATTCCACTCAATCTGGCCAAGAAAGAAGAAACCCGGCGAATGGCCGAAGTCTATGAGCGCTTCCCAAAACTCCTGTCGAGAACAGATCAACTTGCAGGCACCCTTTCCGGAGGCGAGCAGCAGATGCTCGCCATGGGCCGGGCGCTGATGGCTAAACCGCGCCTCTTGCTGCTGGATGAACCGAGTCTTGGCCTGGCCCCGCGTATTATGGACGACATCTTTGCCATAATACGTCAACTTGCCCGTGGTGGAACAACTATCCTGCTGGTGGAACAAAACGCCGCGCGCGCTCTGTCCGCTTCTGACAAGTCCTATCTACTGGCCAATGGCCGGGTCGTTCAGCAAGGGAAAAGTGACCAACTTTTGAATGATCCTATGCTGCGCGCAGCCTTTCTTGGCGCAGCAAGTGATGAAAACCCTGCGGCCAGCCGACTTGGCGCTGCAGGTTTGACCAATATCCGTTTGGAGAAAACTGCAATGCACACCCCTGATTTTATGCCCGCATTTAAGAATGAACAGGAACTGAAAGACCATCAACTGAGAGGTCTTCAATGGACAGTTGCCCATGCCTACGAAGGATCGCCGCAATACCGAGAAAAGCTTGAAGCAGCAGATGTAAGTCCTGCTGATATCAAGACTCTAGCCGACCTGCAAAAACTCCCCTTCACCACTGCCGACGATCTTCGTAGCGGTTACCCTTTCCCTCTACGGGCCGTACCCTTCGAGCAGATCGTCCGGGTGCACGCCAGCTCGGGTACCACCGGCAAACGGAAAGTCCTCAACTACACCCAGAAAGATCTCGACGACTGGATTAATATTTTTGCCCGCTGTTATCAGATGGCCGGGGTAACCCAACTGGACCGTGTCCAGGTTGCGGTGGGCTACGGGGTGTGGACGGCGGGTATGGGATTCCAGCTTGGCTGTGAAAAACTGGGGGCCCTGGCCGTGCCGATTGGTCCAGGCAATATCGATATGCAGATCCAGTTTCTCCTCGATTTCCAGTCTACTGTGTTCTGTTCAACCGCCTCCATGGCTCTTTTGATGGCCGAGGAAATTCATCAACGGGGCATCGCCGACAAAATTAACGTCAAAAAAATTATTTATGGCTCAGAACGTTCCAGCCGCTCCATGCGCCAGAAAATTTCTGATCTCTTTGGCGGCGCAGAGCTTTTTGACATTACTGGCCTGACCGAGCTCTATGGCCCGGGAACCGGAATCGAGTGCGCCGACCACGATTGCATCCATTACTGGGCAGACTACTTCCTGCTGGAGATTCTCGACCCAGACACACTCAAACCTTTACCGGACGGGGAATGGGGTGAAATGGTTGTTACCAGTCTCTGCAAGGAAGGAGCACCGCTTATCCGTTATCGGACCCGGGATATCACCCGCATCATTGCCGGCCCCTGCTCCTGCGGCAGTATCATGCCACGCCACTCCCGGATCAGGGGGCGCTCTGATGACACAATCAAATTCCGGGGCGTCAATATCTACCCGAGCAGTATCGACACGATTCTCTCAGCTGTCCCCGGATTAGGTTCTGAGTACCAGATTCATTTACGAAGAGATAGTGCCGAACGCGACCATATGAATTTAATAGTGGAACGGGCCGAAGGGGTCGATGGCAGCCGGACGGGTGAACTTGTCCATGAGGTCATTCACCAGATCAAGAAACAGCTCCTAGTGTCGGCAGAAACAGAGTTGGTGAATTATGGGACCCTGCCCCGTTCCGAGAAAAAAAGCCAGCGAGTATTTGATAAGAGGATTCAAGACGAGATTGTATAACAATTCACATTCTTTAGGAGGAGAGACATCAATGAAAAAATTTTTAACAGCACTGATCGTCACAACGCTACTTGCCCCGGCGGCCTATACAGCATATGCGGCGGATACCATCAAGCTGGGGGCCTTTTTTGACCTCTCGGGCCGGGCCGCCTTTATCGGCACTCCCACGAAGCTGGTAGCCGAGATGGCGGTGGAAAAAATCAATTCTGAGGGTGGCATAAACGGCCAGCCAATTGAACTGATTCTGGCCGATACCGAGGCCAATCCGGCAAAAACTGCGTCAATTGCCAAAAAGTTTATCTATAAGGACAACGTTGTGGCCATTATCGGACCCACGCTCACCGATACCGGCATGAACGTTAAAAAAATCGTCGATAGCGGTAAGACACCTATCTTTATGACGGTCGGTGGCGATCCTGTCATCATGGGTGGCAAGTTCGGCCCATTCAAATATGTTTTCAAATCACCCCAGCGCTCCAGTATCGCCGTGGAGCGGCTCTTCATCTATCTCAAAGAAAAAAACATTACCAAGATTGCCCTGTTGGCAGCCGCCGATGGTTTTGGGAAAGATGGCGAGCGCTGGATGGACAAACTTGCCCCGGAATACGGCATCGAAATTATTGCCCGTGAGTCGTTTGGCACCCGGGATACCGATATGACAGCTCAGTTGACCAAGGTGAAAAATGTTGATCCCCAGGCCATTGTTGTCTGGACCATTGGACCGGCTGGCTCGATCATCGCCAAAAACAAAGCTCAGCTTGGTATCGACCTGCCGCTGTTTCAGTGCCATGGCCTGCCCGATCCAAAATATATTGAACTCGCTGGTCCGGCAAGCGAAGGCGACCGGATGCCTGCAACAAAGCTGATGATAGTCAATGAACTGCCCGACAGTGATCCGCAGAAAGCTGTCATCCAGGAGTTTGTCAAACTGTATACCGAGAAAGGCTACGATAAACAGTTCCCAATCAACACCCACTCTGGCTATGCCTGGGATGCCATCATGATGGTTGCCGATGCCATGAAGAAGGTGGGAACAAACAAGGAAGCATTGCGTAACGAGCTTGAAGCCACAAAAAATTATGTGGGCATTTCCGGAACGTATAACATTACGCCAGAAGACCACAACGGCCTGGGTATCGATTCTATGGTCATCGTGCAGGTGAAAGACGGCAAGTTCACTCTGGCCAAATAAGATAAAATCAGGTCGTAATTAGGTTGCAATTAGGAGTTTTTTTACGTACTACCGTGAATCATGAGAACCGCATCAATCCCAAGCTTGAGCCTGGGATTGATGCCGGGAGCTAGAGAGCAACACAACCCCTACTCAAATTCATGGAAGCCGTCCTATGTCTGCCAATCTGAAAATCCTTTTCGCTCTGACCCTTATTCACTTTACCGGCGATTTCTACACTTCTTTCATCAGCCCGCTCTTCCCTGTTTTTGTGGGGAAACTTGGTCTCTCTCTAACCCAGGTTGGTATTATTGCCGGCACCATGCGCCTGCTGGCCTTCATTATCCAGCCAACCGTCGGCTACTTTGCTGATCGATATCAGACGAGGGCCTTTATCTTTATCGGCCTGTCGCTGACCATAGTATTTATACCGCTTTCTGGCATCGCGCCCAATTTCTGGGTGCTATTGGTCTGCATCGCTCTGGGCTCCGTTGGCTCGTCCATGTTCCATCCTTCGGTCACCGGGATGGTTCCTCTGTATGCCGGAACGAAAGCCGGCTTTTCCATGTCGGTCTTCAATACCGGCGGGACTCTGGCCTTTAGCCTCGGCCCCCTCTTCATTACCTGGTATGTGGCCTCTTATGGCCTGACCGCCATGCCGGCCACAATGATCATCGGCTTAGTGTTTCTTATTTATCTACTTAAGGTTGTGCCAAAACCGCAAAGCGAGGGGTTGAGGCGAGCTGGTTTTTTCGGGGCATTGAAGGAAAGCCTCGGCAGTGCCTGGAAGGTTGTTAGCTTGATCTGGCTGGTTATGTTCATGCGGGCGGTGGTGGGGCAGTCATTTTTGACCTTTATGCCCGTGCTTTATGTGCAAGAGGGTTTCAGCGTGTTTTCGGCGGGGGCAATTTATGCCTGCTTCATTGTGTCGGGCACGCTCAGCGGCCTGCTTTCCGGCTTCATCTCAGATCGCGTCGGCTTCAAGCCGGTTTTTATTTTCTGCTATCTGTTCATGGCTCCGGCCCTTTGGCTGCTGCTGCAGATGAACGGCAACTGGGTCTATTTCGGTGCAGCACTGGCCGGCAGCTTTGTCCTGGCCCCTCTGCCCCTTGGAGTCACCATGGCCCAGACCCTCGCCCCAAAAGGCCGTTCCATGGTGGCAAGCCTGATGATGGGGTTCGCCTACGGCCTCGGCGGAGCCATCACCCCCATTGTCGGCAAACTGGCGGACATGTATACCATCCGCCCGATTCTGACCATAGTTGCCTGTATTCCACTGTTCGTCTTGCCGATTATCGGGCTGTTTCCGAACACTCGCGCTAATGGTTGAGAAAACAAAAAATTACATTAACATGTCTGACAAATCTTACTGACAAGCAGATCAGGATGCCCTTTTTATGTTGCTATATTTTCGATAAAAAGAGATGATTCTTTTGCAAAATCAATGATTACACGATGCCCCTTTGGGCCCTTGTCATTGCTATAATACCAATCGAGTTTTTCGCTAAGCTGGGAGGTCATTTGTAGGCCGAAACCGAACCCCAACTCATGTTCGTCTGTCCCAGCATAGGTTTGTTCATTTGTAATAATCACCTGATCCCTCCGCTGTTCAAGTGAGACTTTTCCCTCAGTAGTATACTGGAATGCGTTGCGAACCAGATTACCGAGCACAATTCGTAGCGGGGTTTCTGGCTGGAATACTGTCGCTGGTTCTGTTGATAGACTTATCTGGATATTTTTGCCCATCAGTAAATATTGCATTTCTTCAACCAATTCTTTTAGCAGGCTGTCAAGTTGGATTCTCTCTCTCGGTAGAGAGTCAACATTGTCAAAGCTCAACCAGAGTAAAGTTTCTGTCAGATGCTGCATGTTTCGCCCGGCACGATCCAGACGCTCTATGACCTTTACTTCATCTTTTTCACGACCTTTGCCAGACTGTTCTTTCAGTTTTTTCATCAGCTCTGTATTACTTCGAATGACGGCAATAGGTGTTCGCAGTTCGTGACTTGCGTAACGAAGGAACCGATGTTCCCGTTCCAGACTCTCCTGGACTGAGGTAAGACTGGAACGTATCAGGACGGCGAGTTCGCTCAATTCTGGATAGGAAAAATCTGGCAACGGTTCAGTCAAATTTTCTGCATTGAGATCTCGGGCCCATTTGCCCAAAGCCGAAACGGGTTCAGATACATGCCTCACCAGCAGCCATAGTATCACTGCAAGGCTGACAACAATGCTACAGCTCACAAGGAGAAGCAGTCTCAGGCTGTCAGCTGCATTCTGGCCGATAATCGCTGGCGCTAATTCCCGGGTACCAAGTTGACTTACATAATAAATCTCGCCCCCTACGTCGAATGAGATAGCGAAATAAATAACATCTGGCCCTTTAAACCACTTTGATTCTTTGTGTTTGTACAGTACTCCAAGCTCAGTTGGCGGTTGTTTGAAGGCGGCCCTGACATCGTCAGACATCTGGTTCCAATTTCGACTGATACGAACTCCATCGAAATCGTTTGCACGATTGCGTTCTTCAGCGGGAACCAACCGTACATAATTACGAACAATCTGTTCTAAATTGCCCGACATGCCACTATCAGTGCCCCGCATGAAATAATGGGCACTAAGAAAAGAATAGCCGACAACCAGCACAACACTTAACAATAAAAAAGCGAGTATAATTAGCAATCTCAGGCTGATACGACGCTTCATGTCATTTTATCCTCATAGAGAGCAAAGCCGTGCCCAGCAACAGTATGCAACAAGGCCGCAGCAAACGGGCCATCAACAGCCTTGCGCAGATGGAATATATGGACCTTCAGACTGTTACTGTCGGGGACATCATCCCCCCAAACCGATTCTTCGAGGATTGCTCTGGAGACTACCTGCGGAGAAGCACGCAAAAGTGCCTCCAGCAGTTTCCAGCCAATAGGTGAAACCTTAATGGTCACACCAGCGCGAAGCACAGTCCTGGCGTGAAAGTCCATTTCCAGATCACCACAGGAGAGCTTTTGTATCTGGCCGCTCCGGCGGCGGGCCAAGGCTCTGATCCTTACCGTCAATTCCTCCAGGGCAAAAGGCTTGACCAGATAATCATCGCTACCTGCCCGAAAACCTTCCACTTTATCGTCCAACCGGTCCCTGGCAGTCAGCATAATCACAGAAGTATCATCGCCCTGCTCTCTCAGTCGCCGACAGAGGCTCAGGCCATCCAACCGGGGCAGATTCAGATCAAGCAACAACACCTGATAGTTGTTTTCAGTCGCGAATTGCAAACCGGCAATGCCGTTGGCGGCATGATCGCAACGAATCTCCTCCAGTTCCAGATACTGGATAATTGTTTCAGCCAGATCAAGATCGTCTTCAACAAGAAGAACGTTCAACATATCTTCTCCTGTAACTCATTAGAGCTGAAAGGCTTTTCCTTCTTGCCAAAAAGAGCAACAAAATCATGCTGGATAAGCAAGAGAGATGGGATAAGAATCAAAGTGATCACCGTGGCAAACATAATACCATAGGCGAGTGATACCGCCGCAGGAATCAGGAACTGGGCCTGCATCGAAGTTTCCCCAAGCAAGGGCATCAATCCGGCAAAGGTGGTAAAGGATGTAAGCAGTACGGCTCGCAGCCTGCTGCTGCAAGCCGTACTAATCGCCTCCTTTAGCCCCATTCCTTCCTCCCTGAGGGCATTAAAGCGGGAAACCAGCAGGAGACTGTCATTGACCACAACTCCGCTTAAGGCAATGATACCATTGAGGGACAATATTCCCAACGAAAGATCGTTCAGCCAATGTCCCAGAATGGCACCAATAATTCCGAACGGGATGGCTGTCATGATAACAATCGGCTGAATATAGGATTTAAGCGGAATAGCCAGCAAGAGATAGATAAGCAACAGGGCCAGCATAAACATCTGTACCATGGAGTGTGAGGTTTTCGCCTGTTCTTCCGCCTCACCAGCAAAGTGGATAGTGAGACCAGGAAAATCAGCCTTAAGCTGCAGGGCAGTCTGGCTCTTGAGCATATTGACCAGATCTGTGGCGGACATGATATTTTTATCGACATCAGCAGAGACATACACCGCCCGCTTCCCATCGATTCTTATGATGGTATCCCTGGTATATCCATAAGAAACAGCTGCAACAGATGTAAGAGCCAAGACCTTGCCGTCTTCGGTTCGAACTCCCGCATTGAGGACATCAGCCTTATTTTGCCGGTCAGAGTCCGGATAGCGGACCTTAACCTCGATCTCATCACTGTTTCGCTGATAGCGCTGCACCACCTCGCCGCTAAAGGCCTGGAGAATCTGTTCGGAAAGCATCTCTGTCGTAATGCCGAGAGCCCTCCCCTGTTCCGTGAGCGCCAAGCGCAACTGCGGCTGCGTTGGCTCCAGATTATCCTCAATACCACTCACCGCCGGAATATTCTCTAACTGTGCCCTGAGCTTTTCACCGGCTGCGGTCAGCACCTCATCGTCGTTGGACCGTAGTTCGATCCTCAGGGCATCAACCATCCTTGGTGTATTCTGAATGCTGAGCGTCCTGACTCCCTCCGGCAACCCGGCGAGTTGCTGCCAATGATGGGTAAAACTATTAATATCATAAGGAGCCTCAGGACTAAGTTCTACGGTTATCTTACCTGACTGATCGCTTTCCGACAGAAGCTGAAGATTGGCAATTGATACTGTCCCCTGATCTTTCCTGAGCTCCCGGTCGGTCTGGTAGGCCTTTCGTTCAAGCAGGTTCAGGGCCGCATGGGTCTGTCCGTAACTGGTATCATTTTGCATGGTCAGTTCTGCCCTTACGGTATCACCCGGTATATCAGGGAAAAAACTTAGCTGCACTGCACCGGTGAAAGGCATAGAGACTACCAAAATGAATACGGCGATAAACAGCAAGGCAACACCGTACCGATAGCACAGAGCCAAGTGTATCACCGGCCGATAAATATGATCGCTGAACCAGACAAGGCCAAAATCAGCTCCATGCTGAACCTTTTGCCACATCGCCAGGAAAATATTCGGATCCTTGTCTCTTTTGGTATTCAGATGGGCGAGATGAGCGGGCAGAATCAACTTTGCTTCGATTATGGAAAGAATAAGGCAGATAGCAACCACGGTGGCAAATTGGGCATAGAGTTTGCCAAGACCGCCACTGGTCTGTGACAATGCATAAAATGCCGCAACCGTTGTAAACACGCCAAACAGAGTCGGCATTGCGACTTCCATGGTCCCTTTGATAGTGTTTTCTTTGGTATCACCGTAACGGCTTCGCATGGTATAGATTGATTCGCCAATAACCACAGCGTCGTCCACCACTATACCGAGAGCCATGATAAACCCAAAAGTTGTGAACTCATTCAATGTCAGACCGACCATGTCGGTTCCCATTAAGAAAAGGGTACCGAAAAAGATAAACGGCAGTCCCATCGCCACCCAGAATGCAACCGTCAGATTGAGGAAAACAGCCAAGAGGACAAACACCATCAGAATACCAGTGAGGGCATTTTGAACCAGGAGCTGCAATCTATCGGTAATGGAGGTGCTTCGATCTTGCCATGAAGCCAGCTCCACGCCCTCAACCAAATTGCCGTTACTCTGCCACTCCCGGACCACAGCCCGAGCGTCTGCGACGGAGTCGGAGATATCGTCATCGCCGGTGGTCACCACCTGTAGGGCAATACTATTCTTGCCATTAAAGCGTGACAACACCGCAGTATCATCATCGTAGGTGTCGAGAATCTTGGCAATTTCACCCAAACAAATCTCGCGGCCGCTGTTGGTCGTGACAATCGGAATGGCGGCAAATTCATTTTTTAAATAGGCCTGCTGCGAAGTCTTGAGTTGCAGATACAGCCTGTCGTTACGAAGTACCGCAGTTCTGGTGTTGGAAGAGCCCTGATTGATGGCATCTTCAATATCAGACATTGAAAGTCCATACGCCCGAAGCACGCCTTCATCGACCTCAACCACCATCTGTGGATCGAGCCGTCCGGAAATTGCAACGCGGCTGATGGAATCACGAGCCAAAAGATCTGATTTCAGATTATCTGCCAAGCGCTGCAAAGTCTGTCGATCAACATCCCCATAGAGCTGCAACCAGAGAGCATGCTCTTCCCTTTCCGCCTTTTCAATAATCGGGTTTTCAGCCTCTGCCGGAAAGGTGGAAATGCCATCTATTCGTGTCTTCACATCTTCCAGCAACTGTTCCAGTGCATAATTGTCCTGTTTTTTGATGGTTACTGTTACACCACTACCATTAGAATTACTGGTAATGGTATCGATTCCGCTGACATCTTCCAGTTGATCTTCTATCTTAATTGCCAAGCCTTCTTCCGTCTGGCTGGCAGACCCGCTGTCATACGTTACAGAAACCGTAATGGTATCAGGTTCCATGCTGGGAAAAGCTTCCTTTTGCAAAGTTCCCGCCCGCATTACCCCCAGAACGATGACTAGTACCATGAGCAGGTTGGCAGCAACCGGATTACCGATAAACCAGGGGATTATACCTCGTGTTGAATTATTCATTTTCCTTCACCTCTACCGGATGCACCTTCATACCTGCCAGGTAACTGTTCAAAGGATGCGTGAGCACCTGCACTTCAGACCCTGCAAGATCAGTAGGGGCCTTGATAAAAATAAAACCTTCTTTGGTGAAAAGAGAGTCAACAGCAAACTTTTTAAGGGTATCCTCCTGCACATACCAGACCTCCCCACGTTGGCTCATGGACGAGCCTGGTACCTTCCAAAGATTATCGATGCTGCGACCAACCAAACTCACTTCGACGAACTGACCGGGCAAAAGAGATGGCGACTGATCAAAGGGCTTGTCAACGGCGACAACAAGGGTTCTTTGTCGCGTGGTTTCATCCAAATGCTGCTCAGTCCGCAGGATATATCCCTGCCAGGTCTTGTCATTCTCCACAGCCCGGACCGCAACCGGCCAGCGATTTACCACAAGATCATCATGAGCAGGGAGATTTTGCCACTCTTCACTGGCAAGCGAAACAGCAACCTCCACCCTGTCCGTACTGTAAAAGGTGGCAACTTCCGCACCAACCTGCAAATAGCTTCCAGGAGATACTGATCGTTTAACAACCAATCCATTGAAGGGCGCTGTGATCCTTGTGCGTTCGAGGTCTTTTTTAGCACATGCCAGGCTTTCTTTGGCTTTCACAACGTTGGCTTGAGCTACTGCAAGATGTGGTCGACGTAAGACCAATTCGGAGTCAGGTTCGCCCTTCATACCTGAAGACTGCCATTCAGCGACCGCCTGCTGGGACTGCCGCTCCTCCTCCAAAAGTTCAAGTTGAGCCTGGGCGAGTTCACTTTCAGCTGTGGCAAAAGCAGCTCTATAACTGCTGTCTTCAAGGCGCAGCAGTACATCACCCTTGGAGACTTTGCTCCCGGTTTCAAATGTATCCGACAGCTCAGTGACCTGACCGGCAACCTGAGCTGATAGCGTCAATTCAAAATGCGTCCTCACTTCTCCGTACCCTTTTACGACAGCGCTGGATTCACCACTGCTCACCGAAATAACACTTACATCCGGACGTTTCGTCTCCTGGGGAGTAGGTGGAACCATCTGCCTCTCAGCCTGAGCCTGTACACGATTAATAGTGTATCCAACAACCAATACCAAGGCGGCTACTGAACCTAACAGAACCAGCCATTGCATTTTTTTTCCTTTCATATCTCCACTCCAAGCCCCAAAGCAAGACCGAGATCAACTCGATTTGTCAGGCGTTCATAGACAAGGTTGTCCAATTGTATTTCAAGATCAAATGTCTGTTTTTGCACTTCAAGCAGCTCAATTATGTCGACCAGTCCTGATCGATATTTTTGTTTATATCGCTTAAGAGAATTACGAGCGTCAGTCAGAGCCGAGTCAATATGGATTATCTGCTTGGCCAGCGAGTGCTCCCGCGACAATGCATCTTCGACCTCACCCACGGCCGTCAATAAAGTCTGCCGATACGCCTGGTAACTTTTGGCAGTTTCCAGCTCTGCCACGTCAGCGGCCGCTTTCAATTGGCCTCCCTTGTAAAGGGGTGCAGTGAGTTGGCCAAGGAGTGACCAGACCGGATTGCTAAGCAACATGGATTCCGGCAAACTACTTGTATCGCTAAGAGCCGCCTCCAAGCTAAAGCTGGGGAGCAGATCTTTATAGGCCACCGAGGTCTTAAGATCTGCAGCTTCAATAGCGAACCAGGCAGCGCGAAGATCAGGGCGCCCTCGCAGGGTCTGTTTAGCTTCCCCGGCCAAGGGTGCGTTAATATCTGGATAGTCAGCAGGAATAGCTACAGTCGATCTGCTGACACGTCCAATCATGATTTGTAGAGATCTCTGATTTTCCAGCAAGATTTCTTCGTAAGCCTCTATATTGGCGAGGGAAACAGAAATCGTGCTGCGAGCAGAATCAAGATCCTCCAGAGAACCAAGGCCACTCCGATATCGCTGCAGCACATACTGCTGGTTAAGCGTCAAGGTTTCTAGCCGGCCCTTTTCGATGTCGATATCATGCTGAGCTGTTATCAATGTCAACCAGCTTTTCATCACCTCGGCTGTCAGAGTATTACGCGCACTATAGTAAAGCTCCCTCTGCTCAGCCTCGTCCATGGCCGCAGCCTTGCTACTGTCAGCGAGTTTGCCCCAAAGATCCACCTCCCAGCTAATGGAGACAGCGCCACTGTAATTTTCACCCTTCTCGCCATTCTCACTCTTTTCCTTGGACGCACCGATCTGAAGATCAGCTTCAGGCAACTGTGCGCCCGTTATTGCGCGATGTTCGGCTGCCACAATCTGCAGCGTAAGGGCAGTTTGCTGCAGATTTGGATTAGCAGCCAGCGCCTCGGCGATTAGGGCATCAAGTTCCTTCGAATAAATGAGCTGGTTGAGATTTTGTAATTGTTCATCCCCTTGTTCACGCGGCCATGATGCTACCTGTTGCAGCTCCGCTGAAACCTTCTCTTGATAGCCATTCTGCGGCACAATGCTACATGAAGAGAATAACAAACATGCGAGAATCAGGAACAACGTTCCTCTATTATTATATTGCATCCGGTCGTACCCAGTTAAAATTGTCAGTTGATCACTTAATCTTTCGTATTTGAAAAGATCTTACTACAGGCAGGGTTAACACCCGGTTAACGGAAGAATTTATTTGTGCGGCGGCAAAAGATACATTTTGTTACCAATTGCTGACACTACAGCAACATTACTGACACTATTGCCATAAACATCCAATCCTATTGAGACGACTCGAAGAAGAGGAACGAGTTGTACCCAAGTGACCGATGAAAGCCATGGGAAGCTGGAAATTATAAATTTTGCAATAGGGGTGTATTATGTCTGTAACGTTCAATGGTTTGGCAAGCGGGATTGATACGGCGTCAATTGTGGACGATATTATCGAGGCTGAAAGTGCGCCCATTACGTCCGCAGAAGACAAAATAGATTATCTGGAAGCAAAACTTGAGTCATATACCGATTTAAATACCTTGCTTGAAACCTTTAATTCGGCAGTAATGGGACTAAACGATAAGAATGACTTGTCTTCCTTTACCGTTACGAATAATGGTTCAGATTATTTTTCCATAAGTACCACCAGTCTCGCCGATGAAGGAAGCTTTTCTGTAGAGGTCGTCAGTCTCGCTCAGCAACAGAAAGATATCAGCGAGGAAGGATTCTCCGACACCGATGAAACCACCCTGACCGGAGAATTGCAGATTGGCGAAGCGACCCTCAGCTACGAAGATGTAACCCTCTCAGAGTTGGTTGATCTCATAGATGATGGAAACTACGGAGTGTCAGCAACCATCGTTAACGTCGGCACGGACGATGGATACCGCCTGATTCTCACCGCAGCCACTGCAGGCGAGGAAATTGAGATAACCGGAACTGGCAGCATTACTTTAGATACCGCCACGAACGGACACACCGTTGAAGGCACCCGAGCCCAGGCGACCATAGACGGGGTAGATTACTACAGCGACACCAATACAATATCAACGTCGGTTCATGGAGTAACCATAACACTCTTAGGAGAGAGTGACTCCGGTTCGGATCTTGTCACTCTTACCTCTGATGCTGAAAATGTCATTGCCACCCAACTGGAAGAAATCGTTTCTGCATATAACGAAATAACGTCCTATATCGATACCATTTCTGCCAGTGATACGACTTTAGCGCGATCAATGAAAACCTTACAAAGCGGCATTAAAAATTTCCTTTCCAGCAACAGTCTGGTGAATCTTGGCATCACGACAGACTGGGCAACCGGCGAACTCTCTTTTGACAGCGAAACATTCTCGACAGCCTACAAAGAAGATTCTGATGCGGTACTCAAGAGTTTATTTGGCGATGACGATAGTACCGGGATAATGAATCGTCTCGATGACTATCTTGAAGATGAACTCGATGCTACTTCTGGTTTTCTGGCAAGACAGACATCCACCACAGAAGAGAAGATATCACGACTTGACGACAGCATTACAGCAATGCAGACCCGTCTGGACAAAAGGCAGGAAATGCTGGAAGCCCAGTTCACCGCTATGGAGACTCTTATCAGCAGTTTGAACAGCCAAGGTGATTATCTGACAAGCTTCTTTGAAGACTACAACAGTTCCAGTTGATTTAAATCCAGCCGCTTATTGTTAGTATTTTTTCCGACTAAATACATGCCACCCTGCATTATCCACTCATTTCCATTTGCACAACAGCTATAAGCTGGAAACTTTATTACTGTCTTTACAAATATTTACATAATTATACAGTATCTTAATATTCTTTTACGTGAAAATGGAGGATAAAGAAAAATCTAAGTTCGGCATTAAGGAATCTGAACAGATTATTATTTGTCAGCACCTTATGGATTATTCGCAGTCTCAGTCGGATGTGCGTAAAACAACACCGAAAAAGCAATTGATCTTTTTCAATACAAAGGAAAGTAATGCACCAAATGCTATCAACCCGAGACTCTACCAGATCCATAGTTTTTCTCTCTGAAAACGAGCAGGCCTCCAGTCCTCTGGTTAAGGCGATGATGCAGGAAAAATTTGCCGTTAACCTGCATGCAAAAAGTCCGAAACAGTTCGACCGTTACCTGGCAGAGGATATGGATATGTTCATCATAGAATCCAGCAGGGTCACATTGGACGAGCTTTCGACGTTTACCCGTCTTCGGGCAACGTACAAGGGTCTTCTGGTCCTTTTGATCGACGAAATCGATGAGATGCTTCAGGTTATGCTTTTTGAACAAGGTATTGATGATCTTTTGGTCAAACCGCTCAATCCTTTACTGATGTTGGCACGGATCCGGGCGATGTTTCGACGAACTGAGCAGCGCAACCAACCTTCAAGTCTCCTCTTCAACGGATTTGAAATTAACGGTGGTGCACGGCGGGTATCGTTCCGGGGACAGGAACTGCCCATGTCTTCGAGAGAATTCGATCTGCTATGGTATATGGCGAGGAATGCTCATACCACTTTGGACCGGGAACTTCTCTATAAAAATGTTTTTGGCATTGAATTCAATGGTTATGATCGATCCGTCGATATGTACATATCTCGAATTCGCCAGAACTTAGAAAAGATTACCGAACTTCCTGTGATGATTAAAACAGTACGCGGCAAAGGCTATCTGTTTACCGCTGACTGATATTTTCAGTCAGCTCTCGTTTTTCCCTTTCTTTTTTGTTTCAATAAGTTGGTACCATTTTCATTCTATTCTCTTGTAACTTTTTGTCGCTCATCTCCCAACCCCATCGCTTTAACTGATCATA
The DNA here is from genome assembly GCA_963677465.1 of uncultured Desulforhopalus sp. GTDB lineage: Bacteria > Desulfobacterota > Desulfobulbia > Desulfobulbales > Desulfocapsaceae > Desulforhopalus_A. Next base: position 2,911,192 of record OY781976.1, read on the forward strand.
AAATTTTGACTTTCCTCCTAATGAAAATGTTCTTTGTGTGCATTTTATCTCAGGATCTTGACACGATGTTACATTCGAAACGTTTCAAAGACAAATATGAACAAAACCACCGCCTTCATTACACAACAGCTGCAAATAATAGCCCTAGTATATGACGATATCTATTGAAGAGCAGAGAGTTGCAGAAGAACAGCCTTCGAATTTTTGGCACAAGGTAACACCAAATTCGAACCACAGATCTTTTAGCAAATCATGCTTGATTCCCAGGATGGGAGAGGTCCTTGCACGGAAGCAAATCAATTATCTGAATTTCTATCAGACAAGAGACCTCTGATATTTGGGTTCTTTCTTACAAAGAGCCCAAATACAGTGAGGTGTCGACGATCAAGGAGAGAACATGGGGTTATCAAGCTCGCTATATTCAGCAATAAGTGGTCTGCAGAGCAACTCTCAGGCTATGGGTGTCACTGGAAATAACATTTCAAACAGCAACACCGTGGGATTTAAAAGCAGCTCAACAGTCTTTGCTGACCTGCTGTCGGCAACAATTGCAAGTTCCAGTGGCGATTCTCAGGTAGGACGTGGTTCTCAAGTGCAATCGGTAAAAAGCAATTTTAGCCAGGGTGGCTTTGAAAATACAGAGAGTACAACCGACATGGCAATTGATGGCGACGGCTTTTTTATTGTCAGCGATCCATCAAATGATATCCAACTATATACCCGCAACGGATCTTTTAATTTTGACAGCCAAGGCTATCTGATAAGCGCTGAAGGGTACCGGCTGCAGGGATCGCTCTATAACAGTGCCGGCAATCTTATAAGCGGCAGCCTTGATGATATCCAGATTGATGGAGTCAGCCAGATACCTGCTCATCAAACCAGTGAGGTCACCCTACAGACCAATCTTGATTGCAACTCAGATATCATTGCTGCCTTTGATGTCACCACCCCGGTGGATACTTCAAATTATTCCACAACTACTACTTTATATGACTCTCTGGGAACTACCCACCTGGCGACAACCTATTTCACGAAGACTGCCGACCAAACGTGGGAGTGGAACGTCGCAGTAGACAGTGATGATCTCCTAGCCGGCGGCACCGATGACCTTACCGTTATTGCCAGTGGGACCCTCACCTTTAATTCCGACGGAGAATTGCTCACCGGACAAACCGGTGCAACCGGTACCTTGGCCTGGTCAAACGGTTCAAACTCCAGTCAAACAATCACCTACTCCTTCGACACCACACAATATGACAATGACTCGACCGTCTTTGCCCAGGACCAGGATGGTTATGGACCAGGCGAGGTCACAGACGTGGACATAGACACCGATGGTGTTGTCAGTGCGATTTACTCCAATGGTGAAACTATCAAGGTTGCTAAAATATCCCTGGCCACATTCGCCAATGTCAACGGACTGAGTGCGGCCGGTGGCAGCTTATACACTGCTACATCCAGTTCCGGGACAGCAACCATTGGATATCCTGGGGAATCTCAAGGGACCCTAAGCACCCAATCCCTCGAGCTGTCAAACGTCGATCTTGCCGCCGAAATGGTTGATCTGATCACCATACAGAGTGGTTACAACGCCAATTCCAAAGTTATTACCACCACTGATGAGATGCTCCAGGAAGCACTGAATATGAAACGATAGTTTTTGCTGAAAAAGCTATCCCTCTTCGGAATTTTAAAGGATGACAATCATGCAACAAAAGTCAGAATTATTCAAACATCTACAGATGCTCAACGATCTTCTGGTCAGAGAGAGAAATGCAATAACTCATCTGCAGATGAATCGCTTAGCAACTATTCAGCAGGAAAAAACCGCAATTCTCAAGAAAGTTGCAGAGAGCGGAAAATGCAGCGACCCTGAATGCCTGAAACTGGCAACCAAAGTGCAAACGAATAACCAGCACAATCGCTGGCTACTGGAATCCAGTCTCCAACTTGTGGATAAGCTTCAGCAAGACGTCCATCGCCGCATGGCTATCACCTATGCTCCTCACGGACGATCACTTCATATCGATACCGGACCAAGAATAATGAACCGGAGATTTTAACAGGTATTTTCCATGACAACTTGGGGACAATCATGAGCAACCTGATCACCGCTCTTTATACCGGTGCCAGTGGTATTTACACAAACCAAACCGGAGTTCAGGTAACAGGCAATAATATAACTAATGCCAACACCACGGGCTATTCGAAACAAACTGCCAATGTGACAAGTGCCTCCTCTCTTACGCAGGGAGGTCTGGTTTATGGCACCGGCAGTACTGTAGATACAATAGACAGGTCCGGTGATATCTATATCACCAAACAGCTGGTTGCCCAAAGTGCCGTTTACGGAGAATATGAAGCCGGCAGCGCACCCCTGAGCGATATTGAGCAGATACTAAGCATCAGCGAAACCAGTCTGTCGAGCAATATCGATAGTTTTTTCGATGCCTGGGAGACCTTGAGTACCAACCCTGCAGGAACGACTGAGCGGCAGAGTGTTATCCAGGAAGCTGAGGACCTTGCCTATCATTTCAACCAAATAGACCAACAATTAAGTGATGTTATCGATAGCATCAATACCAGTATCGAATCAGAAATTCCTGACCTTAATGATCAACTACAGCAAATTGCCGATCTTAACCAGACCATCATGACGACTGAACTCTCGAATGGTAATGCCAATACCTTAAGAGATCAAAGGGATCTTTTGGTTCAGCAAGTAAGTGAAACCTGTGGAGCATCTATCTACACTGACGAAAACGACATGATATGCCTGCAACTGGAAGGTGGCTTACCGCTCGTTACAGGAAATATTGCTTCAACCTTATCCATTGATCAAGTCAACGGACTCTCTCAGATTACCCTGACAAGCGGCCAATCATCCATTGCTCTTGAAGGCGAAGATTTTGGTGGGACCTTGGCAGGATTATTTAACGTCCGTGATGAAGTGATTCCAGAGTACCAGGGCGATATCGACCGGCTGGCATACGAGATTGCCACCGCAGTGAACACTTTGCACAGCACCGGCCTCGACCTCAACGGCAATGCTGCGACGGATCTTTTTTCCCTCACCGCCCCAACGGATCCAACGGCTGATGTTTGGCAGGGAGCAGCTGCATCCATAACAGTAAATTTTGATGACACTGCACTCATTGCAACCGGCACAAGTGGGCAAACGGGGGATAACAGTCTGACAATTACCATGGCGGAGCTGCGCGATACGGCAACCATCAACGGTTCAACTTTCACAGAAGAGTACGCCAGGATTGCCGCAGACGCAGGACTTTTAGTGAGCAGTAACGAAGACAAACTCACCAGTAGTACTGAACTGTTAAATACTATCAATGATAAACGAGACTCAATATGTGGAGTTTCAACCGATGAAGAAATGCTGCTTTTGATTCAATATCAAGCCGGATATGAGGCTGCATCCAACTATCTTTCGGTCATCAAAGAGATGATTGACCTACTGATGGAAATATAAGGAAAGACCATGATAAGAACGAATGATTCTTCAGCTTACCGTACCTTGCAATATAATTTATCAAAAACGTCGACTACCCTGAATCAGCTTTATATTAAGACATCTACCGGCGTAGACGTGGAAAAAGCCTCCGACAGCCCTTCCTCGGTTCGGACAATTATCAGCAGTCGTAGTGCAATGATCATCGGAGATCGATACATTGAAAACTGCGAACATGTCCAGGACAATCTATCTTCTTCCGAAAGCTCAATAGATTCGATTATTGACCTTATGGACAGGGCCAAGGAAATTGCTGTTGCCGCTGCCAATGACAGCTTGTCGGATAGCGATTTCAAGACCTATGCCAACGAGCTAACTCAGCTTCAGGAAAACCTGCTCGATCTGGCAAACACCCAAGTTGACGGCAAATATATATTTGCCGGATACAATGACCAGAACATACCATTTTCCGGTTCACCAGTCGTCTACAATGGAACCGATGATCATCAAATGATCGAGGTCAGCTCAGGGATCAGTGTGGCCAAAAATATTACCGGCAGCGAGTTATTCATGGATCCGGTTGATCTTTTCGCTACATTGGATGATTTACAAACTGCCCTTCAAGGAGGGGATGCGGCGACAATTTCCAGTCAGCTGACATCGATAGAAGACGCAGCCGAACAGGTTCGGACACAACAGAGTTCTCTAGGCAACACAAGTGCCCGAATGGACGATATAAAAACAGTTCACGGAAATTCGCTGCTTTTGGTCAATGCGAAATTGTCGCGGGCTGAAGATGGAGATCTCACAGAAATTTTGTCAGAAGTGTCAAAAATGGAAACTTCACTGGAAGCCACAATGCAGGTTACCGCCAGGATTTCCTCATTGAATCTGTTTGATTATTTGTAAGAGAGAAGAGCTACCTGCTGTTTTTCCAGTTTCGGCCTGAAATACCTGCAATCACTTGGAGATCTTGATCAGTCGCCCTTTTTTCTGGAGATTACTATGGTAGCCTTTCATCAACACCCGTCCATTAGCAATTTTACCTAACTCATTTCGATTAACCGCCAAAACTCCTTTGCATTTTGGCAAAATAGATTCTCTCACTTGCAAAATTTGTTCTATTAAGGACATCCGATCACGGAACAAAATAGATTCGCTCAGTTCAGGATATTGCTCAATGTAAGGTGCAAGTTCACCTTCGATTGTTCTTGCTTCCAGCTGCGTCTTGTCCATTGCCGCGGATAATTCGTGCATCTTATCGGTATCCGCCTTAAGTACGGCACGCCTTACCTCACGGACTTGGGCAAGCATTTCTTGGTACTTTTGCACCAACTTTTCGAGCAATTTTTCTGCTGTTTTCATTCATCACCAACAATATGAATTCATGCTGCTTGAGGCAAAATGATAGTTACAATCAATCCTGCGTGATCCTGGGCATTTCGAACAACCACGCTACCGCCATGTATTTTTACTGCCTGTTCTGTAATAGCAAGACCTATTCCAACTCCGCCGGTTTTCCGTTCTCTTGCCTTGGCAACTCTGTAAAATGGTTCAAAAAGGTGTGGAATATCAGCTTCCGGAACACCCTGCCCATAATCGACGACAGTAATTTGTACCTCATGCTCCAAGACGGACAAAGAGACCTCCGCCTGGGTATTTCTGGCCGTGTACTGGCATGCATTACGAACAATATTCTCAATGGCCCGCCTCAGCAATTCACGAGAACCATTCACAGTAGCATTTGAACACGAGATGACTCTCACACCGCGATCACTTTGCGACGCCTCAAATTTGCAGTCTTCGACCACCATCAAAAGCATTTCGGTTACGTTGACGGCTTCTAAATCATTCAGCTCCCCTCCGCTTTCCAATCGATTCAGAATGAGCAATTGTCCGACAAGTTCATTGAGCCGGTCAGCTTCCTGTCCAATTTTCTTCAATGCGCTGTTGTCATGAGCATTCAATCGTTGCATTGCCAGCTCGAGGGCAACGTTGAGTCGGGCAAGTGGCGAGCGTAGTTCGTGGGAGATATCACAGAGGAGCCGCTTTTGCCCGTTTATAACTTTTTCAGTACGATCCGCCATAATATCAAAATCGCGACCTAGATCAGCAATTTCACTCCCGGACCGCCCGCTCATCTTCCCCACCCGGGCAGAAAAATCTCCACCTGCTATCTGCTGCGCAGTCTTTTGCAATTTTTTGATTGGTTTTGTTAAGGAACTGGCAAGAAAATAACAGACAGCAGAAACCACAATCAACATAACAATGGTTCTAATTATCTCTCCAGCAGCAACAAAAGGTGGTGGTTTTCTTTCGAAAAATTGACCTTTTCTATCCTTAGGTGGTGGCCATGGAGGCGGGGAATCAAGAGTATGCACTCCAACCAAAACATTGGAATTGCCACCACTTGTGGTAATTTTCTTTGCCACAGTAAGATTGCGACCTGAATGCTGGACATAGATTTCACTATTTTTCCGTACATTTTCAGCTATCTTAACATACTCATCTGCGACCATCTCTCCGGTTATCGTCAGATTATCCTCGCCAATGAGAAAGACTCTCGTTCCACCTGCCTCAAAGAGCCCATTGATGTATGTCTCATACTCCGCTCGCCCTCCACATCTATACATTTCCAGCGCGGCCTGTCCGGAGATTACGATAAGCTTGGTAAATTTCTCGTCATATTTCTGTAACATTTCATTTTGTGACCTCCCGAGAGTGGCATCCATAAAAGTAAAGAAAACGACCATGCCCAATCCCCCGCCAAGAATCACAGTCAGCAAGAAACTAAGAAAAAGTTTAAAAAACATACCTCTCATATCGCTTTTCACTCCATTTCAAAAAATTCGAATCAATCTGTCCTGTTTATCTTTGCATACATATATCCAACACTTCGAATAGTCTTGATTCGATCCAGGCCATCAATTTTATGGCCCAATTTTTTTCGAAGGCTTGACACATGAACATCAATACTCCGATCAAACATCGACAGCTTTCTGCCAAGAACTTTTTCTGCCAAAACCTCACGACCAACAACCCGTCCTGCCATCAACAAAAGCTCACGTAACAGTGAAAATTCCACCGCTGTTACAGCGATTTCCTTGCCCTGTTTCCTGATAACTCTGGTTCGAGTTTCCAAAACCAGATCACCGACTGCCAGCACCTCATCATCCGACTTTTTCATTAACGCCTTCTCATTACCGTTAGTCCGCCGATTGATGGCCCTCAGTCGAGCTACCAATTCCCTTGGATTGAAAGGTTTGGGCAGATAATCATCTGCGCCCATTTCAAGTCCGACGATTCTATCCACCTCTTCACCGCGAGCGGTGAGCATTATGATCGGGATTTTAGAAACCGCCCGGATATGGCTTAACACTTCAAAGCCATTCAGTTTTGGCAACATGACATCAAGAATGACCAAAGAGTACTCTCCTGAAAGAGTACGATCTATTCCCTGCTGCGAATCATTAACAGTTTCCACCTCAAAGCCTTCCGGCTCAAGATAGTCTGTGAGCAGCTCACATAGCTCTATATCATCATCTATGATCAGTATACGATTCAACGACACATCCTCTAGCAATATGCCTGAGATATTATATTTATAATGCTTCCCTACTAGTCGAAAATACAGGCTATTCTGTTTTTCTTCTGTAAAGAATTGTAAAGATCACTGTTTATCCCTTTGAAAGTATCCATTCGGTTATTTTCTAGAGATTTTTTCCGGATCATTCCTCCTTTCGTGCGGCTAATCTGCAACCCATCAGTACCTTTAGCCGTAAATAGAAACGACTGCCAGCTTAACAATTTTTAACATTTCTTGACCGAACATTAACTAATTAAATCACTCTACATGTCGACAAGAGTCAAAGGAGATGGAAAAAGGATGCACACCTAAACAGCTTCTCTTCGGGAACTATCCTGACGAAGCAACACAATAAAAGGAGAACATAAACATGAGTAGTATCAATGAACTGAGTAGCCTGATGAACTCGATAGCTGTTCAAGGCACGCAACAATCGAGACCAGATCCGGTGCAAAAATTCGAAGAACTGGACACCGACAGTAACGGAGGACTCGACAAAGTTGAACTGAGCACAATAGCAATGGAACTTTCAAAAATGACGGGAACGACAGTAAATGTCGATGATGCTATCACCACCTATGACGCTGACAATGACGGCCTCCTTAGTCAAGACGAAATGGGCACTATGATGGAAGAAACGATAGGTCCGCCGCCGAGTTCAGATGGCAATTTTGCTATGCAACAAGCGCTGGAGGCATACCAGGCTAACTCAGAGGAGGAGGATGACCAGCTTTCCATCCTACTCAACATGCTTCAGAAAAGTTCAAACTCATCTACGCTTTCAAGTGTGAGACCAGACCCTGAGGAGCGATTTGCAGAACTTGATAGTGATGGAAATGGAAGTTTAAATCAAAGCGAACTTGAGGTCATGGCAGAAAATATTTCGTTGATGACTGGCCAGACTATAGATACTGAGGATGCTATCAGCACTTACGATGCCGATGGGGATGGTGAACTCAGCATGGCCGAGATGGATCCCATGATGAAGGAATCAATAAGACCGCCCAGCGGTTCGAAAGTGGCATCAAGTAGCTAAGACAAAGAGGATCTTCCTTGCCAATTAATAGTGCAATATGTAATCGACCCTTCAGCCTGTCAGAGCTACTCTTCCATTATCTACCTCCTTAGCTCTGACAGACTGTTTTGGTGCTGTCTGTATGTCGGGTCAATTAATTGCATGCTTCCAGTGAAAAGCATTGCCCTGAAAGAGATAAAAAAACTATGAAAGATCTGAGCCTTATTCTCACTTAATGTAGGCCCAGATCTTACTTGGTTGCGGGTCCGAGCATGTATCATTGCGGACCGCGACACTTAACCTATCCGCTTTGTGCCCTCCCACTCCTTTTCTCTTAACTTAAATTTCTGTATTTTTCCGGTAGCAGTTTTGGGCAACTCACTGAATTCGACATATTTGGGGGCCTTGAAACGGGCCAGGTGTTCTTTGGTATAGTTAATGATATCCTCAGCAGATGTAGTTCTTCCGGCTTTAAGGACAATAAACGCCTTGGGAACCTCTCCCCATTTGGCATCCGGCACCGGAATGACCGCCACCTCCTGAACATCAGGATGGCCGTAAATGACACTTTCCACTTCCACTGTGGAAATGTTTTCTCCGCCGCTGATAATGATATCTTTTTTCCTGTCCATGATCTGGGCATAGCCATCCGGATGCATGACCGCTAGATCACCACTATGGAACCAGCCGCCCAGAAAAGCCTCTTCTGTCGCTTCAGGGTCCTTGTAGTAACCGGTCATGACATTATTGCCACGCATAACGATTTCTCCCACTGTCACCCCGTCTCTGGGCACCGGTGCCATGGTCACAGGATCAACCACATCCATAAAATGGGTCAGGACATAAGGCACTCCCTGCCGTGATTTGGCGATTGCCATTTCTTCATCAGACATTGTCGCCCAGGTTGGTTGCCATGCACAGACGCTATGCGGTCCATACACCTCAGTAAGGCCATAGGTGTGCGTTATGTCCGCACCAATCTTTTCCATATTCTGAATAATTGCCGGTGCAGGTGGTGCTCCGGCGGTCATAATCTTCAGTTTGCGTTTCATTTTCACGTCCGTTGCCCCCGGCCAGGTACTCATGGTGATGAGTATTGTCGGCGCCGCACAGAGATGGGAGACATCTTCGGTTTCGATGAGACGATAGATGTCCTCAGCCACCACCGCGCGGAGACAGACATGGGTAGCGCCCGCCGCAGTGACTCCCCAGGTAAAGCACCAGCCGTTACAATGAAACATCGGCAGTGTCCAGAGATAGACGGAAGAAGCAGTCAGACCGGATTCCAAAACTTCACCGATGGCATTCAGATACGCGCCCCGATGATGGTACATAACTCCTTTAGGACGACCGGTCGTGCCACTGGTATAGTTGATGGCGAGCAGCTGGTCTTCAGATTCGATATTGGCCGGAACGGGCTCGGGGGAGCCGGTGGCCAAAAAAGCCTCATACTCCGGACCGTCAAGAGTCATGGTGTCGCTTACATCACAAACCGTCACATAGTTTTTGACCTTTGGCAAATCCTGCGGCTGCACCAGATGGGCAAATTCGCTATCGGCCACGACAAGTTTGGCATCCGAGTGATCAATGATATAGGAAACTTCTCCGGCAGAAAGGCGTATATTAACACTGACAAGGACCGCACCAAAAAGGGGCACAGCATAGTGCGCCTCAAGCATTGCCGGGATGTTAGGGCAGATAAAAGCCACCTTATCATCCACGCCAATCCCCTTCTGCCGCAACGCGCTGGCGAGACGATAGATTCTGTCTGAAAACTCTTTATAGGAGTACCGTTTGTTGCCATGAACAACGGCTGTTTTATTGGGATACACCAGGACGCTTCTGGTCAGGAATTCAATTGGAGTGAGAAGACTTTTATTTACACTTTGTGCTGGCATCAGATCTCTCCTTTGGGGCGGGTTTTCTTAGCTTTCTGGGTAGGCATTTTGCTATTTGGTGAGCGAGACTGAAGACAATGTTGTCATGGCAATACCTGACAGTCATAAAAACCTGACCAAGCGCTCAATCGTGATAATGATCTTTATGTAGTTCACGCTTTTTGTCAATATATTTATTGTTTTGTTCATTATTATTGATTTGTGATTTCCAATGATAAAGCAGAGACTTAGCCCAAAAATGATCTTTACCTAAGCTATCTCTCTTCTTCAGTATTTATGGTAGCAGACAATGCCATAACTCCAACTTGGCCACTTATCTTCCCGACTCATCGTAATAATTCATGCAAAAGGATGAATATATGTTGACAGATGGTTAATCATCTATAATAGTTAATATTAACATAAATAAAATATTAGCTATGGTTTTATGCGTTTCATACTTCCCCTCCCCACAAATCCCCAGTGGAGGCTGCATGAACATAGGTACTCTGATCAGAAGATCCCGGAAAGAACAAAAATTAACATTGAAGGTCGTGGCCGAGAAGGCCTCCATCTCCGAAGGATTTCTGAGTCAGGTGGAAAACGATGTCAATTCCCCTTCTGTGGAAACTCTTATCCGGATCTGCAAGGCCATTGGCTTAGACGCCGGTGACCTCATCACCCAGGCCAGCAAGCAAGAAAAAATCATCATAATCAAAAAATCTGAGTGGCAGGATATTGACCTTTCCCATACCGGTTTTGTCACCCGGCGATTTTTTGCACCGGAAGACCGGACCGTTATTGACTCATCGGTTTTGGTTATCCAACCGGGGAAAACTATCCCTGCTCGCAAAAACATCAAAAATGGCCAAGAGGTCCTTTGTGTGCTGAAAGGATCAGTCGAGTTACTTTTAAGCGATGAAAAACACGTTCTAACCGAAGGGGATTCTGTCCATTTCTGGTCTAATCCCGTTAGTCAGAAGATTACCAACAACAGTGCCAGCATCAGTTTTGTTTTGTGGATAGGAACGCTTTAGGATCATGTCCGAGTGACCTGAGCAAAAAAACATAACCAACAAGGAGACTGAGGTATGATCACGTTCAGCAAACAACAGTTGAAGATTCCTCAATTACAGCGACCGGTATATCTGGTGACGGCGGGACAGTCCAAGTTTGATCGTGCCTTTCCCGACAAACGAACCGAGGAACTGTGCATTGATTCATTCACCATGGCGGCCGGGCTGCTGGATATCTCCCCGGCGGAACTCAAACGATACATACACACCTGTTATTATGGACATTTTGCCGATCATTTCGGCGATCAACTGTTAGGTGAATCGGTCATCCATGACCGACTTGGCCTTGATCCTCTGGGCAATGTCGGCGTAAAAACCGGCGGTGCCACCGGCGGATCGACCCTCTGGGAAGGCATGAAGGCCGTGGCCTCAGGCTATTCGGACTGCGTTCTGGTTATGGGTTGGGAGCGAATGGACGAGGTGCCCACCGATGAAGGCAACTTTCTGATTTCATGCGCCGCCGATAAAGATTGGGAGTCGCCCCTCGGCCATATCTATACCGGGTATTATGCTGTCATGGCCCAGCGCTACTGGCAGATTTTTGGTAAATCAGAAGACTCTTTTAGAAGAACTCTGGCGGAAATAGCTGTCAAACATCATGGCTACGCCAGGTTCAACCCCTTTGCCCAATCGCCGATGAAGATCACCGTGGACGATGTGCTGAATTCACCGGTGGTTGCCTATCCACTACGAGCCCTCGACTGTTGCCTGATGAGCGTCGGTGCAGCCTGCGCTATTCTTTGTGATGAAGATACCGCCATTCAGCTCACCAAAAACACCAAGAACAAACCCTTACGGGTTTATATTGCCGCGGGCTCTCATACCCTGCGTCCCGCCGACCGGCTGGATATGGCGATACCGCTGCTGCCAAACGAGACCGCTGATCAATATAAAGATCTCGGCGAGCGCTTTCCCGGTGGAGACCGATATCCTGGCTTTACCGGCTTTCTCGCGGCGAGGATGGCAGCTCTTTACGGATACGGAATGGCCGGAATCACCGACCCGACCAAAGACCTCGATGTCGTCGAGTTACACGATGCCTTCACCATCAGCGATGTCCAGACCTATGAGGATATCGGCATCCGCCCCTATGGTTATGGCCGAGATTATGTCGAATCCGGTGACTGCTATCATACCAACCCCCATACCGGGCAACCCGGCAAGCTGCCATCCAATCTCTCCGGCGGCCTGATCGGCTGTATGCACTCGGTGGGAGCAACAGGCATTATGCAGACCTTTGAAGTTGCGACGCATATATGGAACAGATGGGAAGAGATCCATGGCGACGAAAAACTCTGGCAGAAATTTGATCGGGTAAAACCCGGTGACTGGACCAACCTGCAGGTGCAAGGCGCGAGGAGAGGGATGGCGATCAGCCACGCCGGTGTTGGTTCCAATGTCACAGCTACTATTCTCATCGACCCCGATCATTTGCTAAGAAAAGATGCATAACCAGTGATGCGTTAAGGAGAAAAACTATGAGTATGTTCGGACAGGTATTTGTCAAAGACAATAAATATAAACTCAAAGGCGAATTTCATCATCTCACCCCCAACACCCCGATACGCAATGCCGACGACGGCTGGAAGCTCCTCGGAGTGACCAATCCACGGGATATGACCTTTATTCATTCCTATGGTGGGGAAGCAATTTTTTTTGAATCGCTCAGCAAGGGCAAATTGCTGGCTACCCGCTGCGATAATACGGCTTGTGACTCCAAAGGAACAATATATATCCCTTTCAGAGTGCATTGCCCGGATTGTCTCAGCAAAAACAGCGTAATTGACATAACCGATATCGCTAAAAAGAGTGCGCGGATTCATACCTTCATGGTCTGCGAACGTTCAGGTGCCTTTAATATCCTCGATAAACCTATCAAATTCATCAATATTGAATTTGATGGCGTTGCCACCATTTTGATGAGTTATCTCAGTCTGGGTGACCCTAAGTTCGATATGAAGGTGGTGCCGATCTTTAAAACAGAGGGAGCAACGTTCACTATCCTCGACTTGTCGTGGGTGCCGTCAGGAACAACAACCGAACAGCTTCCTGAGGGGTTCAATTTCTAGAGGGATGTCAATGTTAAAACCGTTATGGGAGCCATCCGAGGAGCGAATAAAGCATTCCAACATGTACCGATTCATGCAGATTGTGAACAAGAGACATGGTACAGACTTGGCCAATTATGATGCCCTCTACCAGTGGTCGGTAGACAATATTGCAGCCTTTTGGGGCGAGATGTGGCGCTTTGCCGAGATCAAGGCATCAAAAGGCTACGATAGAGTTATTGATGATCCGACTAAAATGCCAGGAGCTAAGTGGTTTACCGGCAGTCGGTTGAACTTTGCCGAAAACCTGCTTCGCTTCCGGGATGATCAAACGGCCCTGATCTTTAGAGGCGAAGACTCTATCCGCAGGAGTCTCACCTATAAAGAGTTATTTGCAGCAACGGCAAAGGTTGCGGCATCACTTCGTCATGCGGGCATCAACGCCGGAGACCGGGTGGTCGGCTTCATGCCGAATATGCCAGAATCCATCATCGCCATGCTGGCAGCGACCAGCATCGGTGCAATCTGGTCATCCTGCTCCCCTGATTTTGGCATAAAAGGAGTACTGGATAGATTTGGCCAAACCAGACCCAAAATTCTTTTTACCGCTGACGGCTATTTTTTTAAAGGCAAGGCCCTTGACAGCCTGGCTAAAATTGCCGAGATAATAAAAGAAATTCCATCGTTAGAAAAGATTGTGGTGGTACCCTATACCCAGGAGAAACCAGATCTTACTCATTTGCCCAACGCAATTCACTATAGAGAATTTTGCGAAAACAATGCCCACGAAATCGAATTTGCCCAGCTCCCCTTCGAACACCCCCTTTATATTATGTATTCCTCCGGCACGACGGGCCTGCCGAAATGTATGGTCCAAAGTGGAGGTGGGGTTCTGCTCCATCAGCTAAAAGAATTGCTGTTACACACCGATTTGAAGAGGAAGGATATCATCTTCTATTTCACCACCTGCGGCTGGATGATGTGGAACTGGCTGACCACATCCCTTGCCGTTGGCGCAACTTTAGTTCTCTATGACGGCAACCCATTTTATCCTGGTCCTGACGCCCTGTGGCAGATGGCGCAGGATGAAAAAATTACGGTCTTTGGCACCAGCGCCGGTTATATCGCGGCCCTAAAACAGGCCGGAGTAAAACCCGGCAAACAATTCGATCTGAGCCCACTGAAGGCCTTACTCTCCACCGGCTCTCCCCTTTCCAAAGAGGACTTCCATTTTATCTACCAAGAGGTGAAAGAAGATCTACAACTTGCATCCATCTCAGGAGGTTCCGATCTGAATGGCTGCTTTGCCCTTGGCAACCCCATGGGACCGGTATACGAAGGAGAACTCCAATGTCGTGGGCTGGGTATGAAGGTCTTTGCCTATGACCAGAACGGTTCGCCGGTAGTCGATACCCAAGGTGAACTCGTCTGCACAGCCCCCTTTCCTTCCATGCCAATATATTTTTGGGATGACCAGGATGGTAAGAAATATCAAGCAGCCTACTTTGACGCATTTCCGGGCGTTTGGACCCATGGTGACTTTATTGAAGTGACCGCCCGCGGTGGCCTTATCATGTACGGACGATCCGATGCCACCTTGAATCCTGGCGGGGTCAGGATCGGTACCGCAGAAATCTACCGGATCATCGAGCAGATGAAAGAAATTGAAGATAGTGTCGTCATAGGACAGCAGTGGCAAAACGATAGCCGTGTCATTCTTTTTCTTAAGATGAAACCGGGCTACGACCTGACCGACGAGCTTCGCCAAAGGGTGAAAACTGATATTCGCAAGAATGCCTCACCTCGGCATGTGCCGGCAAAAATTATCGAGGCGCCGGATATTCCATATACCCTGAATATGAAAAAGGTGGAGCTTGCTGTACAGAAAATGATCCATGGACAGGAAGTAAAAAACAAAGACGCCCTGAAAAATCCTGAGGCTCTTGATTTTTTTGCTGATATCAAGGAGCTGAACTACTGATTCGCTGGAGAAAACATGAAAACATTTTCTCAACTGAACTTTGGCCTGGGTGATACCGCAAGCCTGCTGCGGGAATCGGTGCAAGGTTTTGTCAGTACAGAAATTGCCCCTTTAGCCGCTGATATTGACCGCAACGACCATTTCCCGGCAGAGCTTTGGCAAAAGATGGGCGACTTAGGTCTTCTTGGTATTACCGTCGCCGGCGATTACGGTGGTGCCGAAATGGGCTACCTCGAACACGCCATCGCTATGGAGGAGATTAGCCGGGGATCGGCCTCCGTCGGCCTGGCTTATGGGGCCCACTCCAATCTTTGTGTCAACCAGATAAATCGGAACGGCACAAAAGAGCAAAAACAACGATACCTGCCCAAGCTTATTTCCGGGGAACATATTGGCGCTCTGGCTATGAGCGAGGCGGGGGCTGGCTCTGATGTCGTTGGTATGCGGCTGAGAGCCAGCAAAAGAGGTAATAACTATATTTTAAACGGCACCAAAATGTGGATCACCAACGGCCCCAATGCCGATGTTCTGGTGGTCTACGCCAAGACAGCGCCTGAGAAAATGCACCAGGGAATCACCGCCTTTCTCGTGGAAAAGACCATGAAAGGCTTTACCACCAGCCCGAAACTGGACAAACTCGGAATGCGCGGCTCACCTACCTGTGAACTGGTTTTTACCGACTGCGCAGTGCCTCAGGAAAACATTCTTGGCACAATAGATCGCGGCGTGGAAGTCCTGATGAGCGGACTTGATTACGAGAGACTGGTGCTGTCCGGCGGCCCATTAGGCATTATGACCGCCTGCATGGATGTTGTCCTGCCCTATGTCCATGAACGACATCAATTTGGCCGGCCCATCGGTGAGTTTGAGCTGATGCAGGGAAAACTTGCCGACATGTATGCCACCTGGAATGCCTGCAAGTCCTACGTTTATACGGTTGCCAAGGCTGCTGATACCGGCAGTAATATTCGAAAAGATGCCGCCGCGGTCATTCTCTATGCCGCCGAGCGAGCTACCTGGATGGCGCTGGAGGCCATCCAGTGTCTTGGTGGCAACGGCTATATCAACGAGTTTCCCACCGGCCGACTGCTGCGGGATGCAAAACTCTATGAGATAGGAGCCGGCACCAGTGAAATTCGCCGAATGTTGATTGGCCGGGAGCTCTTCAGAGACACCGCTGACTGATGACAAATCGGGGACTTATTTTTTCGATTCCTTCAACGAAATTCATTCTGGCCCCGCCTTGCAATAATCCAATTAGCAAATTAGCCCTTGCCATATAAAGACTTAACAGCTTCCCGGTCCAGCAAACCATCCTTTTTCACCGGTAATTCACTGACAAATTCCACATATTGGGGCTTTTTAAACCGGGCTATGCGGTCGCCGACAAAGGCAATCAATTCCGCAGCGGTGAGACTCTCACCTGGCTTGAGTTGACAAACCGCCTTAATCCCCTCTTTCCATTTTGGATCCGGAACACCGATAACAACGGTGGCCGCAATAGCGGGGTGCTGAAGAATAACCTTCTCAACCTCCGCCGGATAGACATTCTCGCCACCTGGTTTAATGAGCTCTTTTTCCGCCTTTCGCCCTGCATAGAACAAAAAGCCGTCTGCATCAAACCGCCCCAGGTCACCGGTATGATGCCATCCTTCGCGAAAAGTATAGGCGTTATCTTCCGGCAGGCCCCAATACCCCATAAACACCATGGGACCCTTAACGGTTATCTCTCCCACCTCTCCGGTGTCAACCACTTGATCGTGCTCGTTGACCAGCTGCACATCGCCCAGCATAATTGTTTTACCAGCCGATCCAGGCCGATCATTATATTTGCCGATTGTGGCAAGGCAAGAAGTCTCCGTCTGACCATACATAGCGTAGTAATTGCCGCCGCTTATCGTTTGAAATTTCTCAATCACTTCGGGAGTCCCAAGCCCCACCACGGCTCTTAGTGAACTGACATTTAGGTGGTCCTCAACTGCCGCCTTGAGGATGGAATCAAGAATGGGCGGGAAATCAAAAAATGTGGTCACACCTTTATCCTCGATCATTTTGGCGGCTTCTTTGGCCTCGAATTTACTGATATTCAGACTTGACCCACCCGCGTGAAAGGTGCTGGTCGCCATAAAGAGTCCTGCCACATGAAAAAGAGGCAGCAGATTTAAATTGACATCCTCGGGTGAAAACTCCATGGTGCAATTAAAATGCATATCAGCACAAAGTATGTTGCCATGGCTGAGCAAAGCCCCCCTTGGGCGTCCGGCCACAGCGGCCGTATGAATAATGACAAAGCCGTCTGTGCTTGCAACGTCACCAGGCAGTACCTGTACGCCGGTTTCCAACAGCGAGGTAAATTTCAATGTATCACCAAGATCTGCCTTTAAATTGTACCACGTCTTGACGGAAGGTAATTCAGCTTGTTTGGCGAGCAGACTCGGTTGAAATTCAGCATCGACAAAGGCGATTTTTGCCTGGCAATCGTTGAGGTTATAGCAGACCTCATCAGCCGAAAGACGCCAGTTAACGGGCAGAACTATGGCACCTAATCGGGCGGCCGCGCCATAGATGAGAAAAAACTCAAGACTGTTTTTACCAAGCACTCCTATCCGGTCACCTTTTTCAATCCCCGCACGCGCCAGGCCGCCAGCCAAACGATCAACATGATTTTTGTATTCAGCAAACGTCAATTGCCTACCATCATCGATCTCCTGCCAACAGATACGGCTGCCAAAGGTGATGGCATTCCTCTTGATCAGATCGTAAAAAGTAAAGTCATAAAGTCCCATGGAAATTCTCCCGTTTTTGGATGTTGCTTCAGATTTACTATATATTTACAAGACATTATAATTTCGTTTTTAATTGGCATAGTGCCTCACACTGACAACTGGACAGGGAGCTTTTAGAATTATGTACTGTGCATTAGATCCGACAATGATTTTCTGGGTTCGGGAAACTTTTTCTACTCCAATGAAAATCTGATCTATATCGTTTTCCACAGCAAAATTCACTAAGTCTTCACCAGGGGCCATGCCACGTGCCAGTTGATAACTCTCACAAACAATACCTTTTTCTTTGAGGAACTTCTCGGCATAAGCGAGGTCTTTCGCTGCTTTGCCGATTGTTTCAGGTTTCTCGCCTCTTCCGCCCCCTGTGGAGGTTACCACCACCACGGTGGCGCCAAATTGTTCCGCATAGGTTCTTGCCAAAGATAGAGCGGCCTTGGCCTCTTCCGAGCCGTTATAGCCCACTAAAAATTTCTTCATCCCCTCTCCTTTTTTAAGGGTCTCTTTGGCTTGTTATTTTTTGGTACGCTTGCAATTCCGGGAGAACCTTTACATCCACCGTTTACGCCGTTTGTAGGATTTAACTTCCTTAAAAGACTTTCTGCCGCCACCGCGGGTTATGCCCATATAAAATTCCTTAACATCAGGGTTTTCCTGAAGTTCCCTGGATGATCCTTCCAAAACAATCCTGCCGGACTCCATAATATAAGCATAATCGGAAATACCCAGGGCAATCTTAGCGTTTTGCTCCACCACCAGGATAGTGGTGTTCAGCTCTCTATTGATCAATTGGATATTTTCGAAAATCTCTTTAACAAGAAGCGGTGCCAGGCCAAGCGATGGTTCGTCAAGCATGAGCATTTCAGGCGAGGTCATCAAGGCCCTGGCAATGGCGATCATCTGCTGTTCCCCACCCGAACAATATCCTGCCATTCGATGGGTGATTTTGGCCAATCGTGGAAAGTGGCTATACATTAGCCGATGATCGTCCCGGATCTTTTGCGCTCCGTCCTGCCTGGAAATGGAACCGACCCGGATATTCTCATCCACCGTGAGATGCTTAAAGACCCGCCGTCCTTCGGGAACCATCACCGCACCAAGTTTAACAACATGAGTGCCCAGCAGATTGGTGATATCCTGATCTTTGAATTTAATATACCCTTCCCGAATGAAACCATTTTCCGGTTTGAGGAGTCCGCTTATTGCCCGTAATGTCGTTGTTTTCCCCGCCCCATTTGTCCCCAACAAGGCGACAATAGATCCTTCCGGCACACTGAGGCTGACACCGCGCAATACCTGAACAATATCGTTATAGACGACTTCGATATTATTGACTTCCAGCTGGTTCTCAGTTTTTTTTTCATTCATAGCATGACTGCTCAATAAATCCTGCCAAAAAGATATCTCCCTTCTGCGCCAAAATATAGATAGATTAATGGCGCAGAAGGAAAGGAAACATGAGTTGATCTATTTTATTTTCTCTGTATAAACAGGAATAAAAGGTTTACCAGCAGACTTAAAAGCACCATCTTCCACGACATACAGTTGGAGCGTGTCGACCCCCACATGATCGGTTTTCGAATACGTTACTGGCCCGACGGTAGTTTCAGGCGAATACTCATTATCACCATTCATCAGTTGGAGCTCTTCGTAAAGAGTATCTTTATTGATCTCTTTCCCCTTGGCCTTGGTTCGCTTGATAACTTCTGTTACCACCTGAGCCACCATCATACCGTTGGCGTAGTTATGGGAATTTGCGGCTTTTTCATCACGATTATATTTTTTAGCCAGCTCGAGCTGAGCAGTGGCCCCTGGACTTGGTTCGTTGGTAATAATATACGAGGTCGTCCAATAGAAATTTTCAGCTGCATCACCGGCGAGAGCAACGAGATCATTACCACCTGTGTAATGGCAGCCCAGGAACGTCAATTTGCCGGGCTCACCAAATGATTTTGCCACAAGCCCCAGGCTGTTGGCATCTTTTAGCATAGTTGCCACCGGCGACTGGACTGTCTGGCTGATAACATACTGTACACCTTTACTGATGAGGCGCTTCAACATGGCGGTATTATCAAGATCTTTGCCATGTTCCACGACTTCAACTATTTCTATGTCAAGGCCCGCGGCAATCGCCTTTTGCAAATCTTCAACAGGGCCACGACCAAAGGCTGAAGGATGGATAAAAAGTGCGACCTTTGGAGTGCTGCCTGATTTATTGTTTTCAGCAATATACTCGGCAAGTCCTATCATCTGGGCAGAATAGGAGGCAATGGGCAGAAAAATGTAGTGTGAATCGACCAGATTTCCGGCATGAAAAGAAGCTGGAATAACAGGCATTTTCACTTCTTCAAAGTCCTTTTTCAAAGCCATGGTGCTACCCGTGGAATAGTTCAGATAGAAAACAATCCCCTGATCGAGAAAATCTTCAAAATTTTGTTTGGTGATATCCGTTTTATATTGATCGTCTCGAATGGTGCAATCAATGGTATCATCACCCAGCATCTTGGTATCGTTGACATAGTTAAAATAATCTTCGACGCCCTTGGCATAAGGATCGCCAGCATCGGACGTCGGGCCGGTAATGGCCAGGGACAAACCTAGCTTATACACCTCTCCGGCAAATAACTGGGCGGGAAGGCTTACCATGAAAACAGCTGCCAGCAGAAACATCCACTTGGTCAAAATTGTCTTTTTCATTTTTCCTCCTTGATCTTAATACCTAAAAGGCCACAGTTTTACATATGACCGCGCGATACGCCACCAGTTGGCAATCCCACGGGGTTCAAACATCAGGAACAGGACAATGACGAGACCAAAGCTCAGGGGCTTCAGTGCCGTCGCAAGATTTGAGGCAAAGGTTAAATGAGTGCTGGCCCATTCTGAAAGTTGTTCAACCTGCATATCGAGGATTTTAATCGCCAGCGGTCCCATAAAAGAGCCCGGCAATGTACCAAGGCCACCGACAATGGCCATGGCCAGATAGCTGATGGAATGGTGCAGGGTAAAAGACTCCACCCCAACCCCCCGATACAAATAGGCATGTAGAGCACCGGCCACACCGGCCAGAAAACCTGCCAGGCCAAAGGCGTACACTTTGGTGAGCCCGGGATGAATGCCCATGGCATCGGCGGCCCGATCATTATCTCGCACCGCCACAAGGCAGCGGCCGTAACGGGTGCGAAGCAGATTACGCACCGAAAAACCAACCAGCACAATCACCACCAAAATCGCATAATACCAAAAGAGATAATGCTCCTTGCGTGACACCTGCCCGGTAAACCAAACAACCCGGCCGACAGATATAGTCTGGCCCTGGTTAAAAAAATTCATGAAATTAATGACCCATTGAAAGATCATCTGGAAGGAAAGAGTGGCAATGGCCAGATACAGATGCTTCAATCGAAGCGCGGGCAAACCGACTATTGCACCAAAGACAGCACCCATTCCCCCGGCCAGCAGGATCATCAGTGGCCAGGCGTGGGTCAAGAGAATATGGTTATCACCCAAAACCCGGGCAAAAGAGGCAATGGTATAGGCCCCTATTCCGACAAAGGCTGCATGGCCGATGGAAATGAGACCGGCAAAACCGGTGACCAGATTCAAGCCCATCACGGCGATGATGGCCACAAGTATATTATCAATAATCAGCATATACTTGTTCCCCGGATCAATAAAGATGGGCCAGAGAA
This sequence comes from uncultured Desulforhopalus sp., assembly GCA_963677465.1. Taxonomy (GTDB): domain Bacteria; phylum Desulfobacterota; class Desulfobulbia; order Desulfobulbales; family Desulfocapsaceae; genus Desulforhopalus_A. The sequence goes on from OY781976.1 coordinate 2,932,713, forward strand.
AGAGAGCAAGGATTAAAAGAGTCATCGCGGTCCTGTCCAGGCTGGTGAAAAAGATCCTTTGCTCTTCCTGGTAGGAGGTAAAATAATTGCCTGTAGCCAACCAACGGTTTGAAGACATAGCTTACACCCGCTCTATTTCGTGTATGCCAAATAGGCCATGGGGTTTAAATAGCAGAATGACCAGTAAAATTATATACGGCATGACGGCCCCGGTACCATGCAAACCCCAGTGGCCATCCAGATAACCACTAGCAAATTGCTGCACCAGGCCCATAATGATGCCCGCCACAATTGCGCCCAGAATAGAATCCAGGCCACCGAGAATGACCACCGGAAAAACGACAATGCCAAAGGCGTGCAGGGTATCAAAATTAAGCCCGGTAATGTTGCCGATAATTCCCCCTGCCGCTGCGGCGCTCAGCCCTGCCATAGCCCATGCCAAACCAAAGACCCGTGGCACGGAGATACCGATGGACATGGCCGCCAACTGATCATCGGACACCGCCCGCATGGAAATACCAACTGTCGATTTTTTAAAGAACCAGGTGAACCCGGCAATGAGGCTAAAAGTGGTCACGACCCCCACCAGCTGCGTCCAGGAGATGGACACTCCACCAAAACCGATTGGCGTTGTCGGCAGAAATGCGGGAAAGGAAAAATTTTCCGAGCCAAAGGGCGTCAGGTAGATCAACCCATCTAAAATGGACATTAAACCGATGGTGACCATGATAACGGAAATAATCGGCTCGCCGATTAAGCGCCTCAGGAAAATTCTTTCCACGCTCATGGCCAGGAAAAAGGTCAGCACCATGCTGGCGGGAAAAGAGACGTAGATTGGCAGACCGGCCCATACCGTGAGGGCATAGGTGATAAAGGCCCCGGCAGCAATGAACTGGCCGTGGGCAATATTGAGAACCCGGCTCGATTTATAAATCAGCACAAACCCCAGTCCAGACAGGGCATAAATCGATCCGACAACAATTCCACTGACTACCAGTTGAAAAAAATAACTCATCAGTCCCCTTCCATTGTGTAAAAGCGGATGGTTGTATCGACCGTTGTCGTCTGGCCGTCCTGATACTGATAAAAGGCCTCTACCTTTTTCTCTGTTATGTTTTCTTCATACAGTGATTCATAGAGATCATTGTATTTTTCCCGAACAAATTTACGGCGGATTTTTCCGGTCTTGGTCAATTCGCCATCATCCATATCAAGAAGCTTATAGAGAAGGGCAAATCGCTTTATCTTAAAGTGAGGTTTTTCCCGGTTGCGATTAATGTCCGCCACCGCTCCATGAATCAGCTCGGCCACTTCCGGTTGTAAGGAGAGATCCATATAGGTGCTAAAAGAAATACCCCGGTCCTCAGCCCATTTCCCCACCACAATTGGATCGACATTTATCAGCGCGGCAACATATTCCTTTTTATCGCCAAAGATGACCGCCTCTTTAATATAAGGGCTGAACTTCAGACGGTTTTCAAGAAACATCGGGCTGAACATTTCACCGTTTGCGTTGTGCATAACGTCAGAAATCCGGTCGATGACCACCAGATGACCATTGTCATCGATATACCCGGCATCACCGGAATGGAGCCAGCCACCTTCAAGTAATTCAGCGGTCTTTTCAGGTAGTTTGTAGTAGCCAGGGGTAACCGAGGCGGACCTGGACAATATCTCCCCAACTTCCGAGATTCGACACTCGGTGCCAGGAAGAGGCTTGCCGACGGTATCGGGCCGAACATCTCCATCTCTGTGCATATAGGCGATGCCGACGATTTCCGTCTGCCCGTAAATCTGCTTGAGGTTCACACCAAGCGCCTGATAAAAAGTAAAGAGTTCAGGCCCAAGAGCAGCACCACCGGTATAGGCTCTTCGCAGCCTTAAGAGCCCTATCTGATTGACCAGAGGCCGAAAAATGATCTGTTTGCCGAGCCATGCCAAAAACCGTAGTTTGCCAGGCATTTGTTTACCTGTCATTCTAAATCCAGCGGCTTTTTCGCCAATTTTCATAAAATAGCGATAGAGTGTCCGGTTCAGCCAATAAGACTCATCCATTTTCAACCAGATCTGCGAGCGGATGGTTTCATAGATCCGGGGAGCGCCAAACATAAAATGTGGCCCAATCTCTTTTAAATCATCCATACTGGTTTCAACCGACTCCGGAAAATTAACAGCAATGCCCGTGGCCATGGCCACACCAAAGGAGTTCATCTGTTCGCCAATCCAGGCAAAAGGCAGGAAAGAGAGATATTCATCGGTGTCTTCCAGGGGATCGACCTGGGTGAGTTGCAGGCCCATATTAATGTAATTTCTATGGGTTAACATGGCACCTTTAGGTAGCCCGGTGGTGCCGGAGGTCAGACAAAAGTGGCAGACATCATCGGGCCTGCCCTCGTCCACCAAGGCCTTAAACAAGTGGGGATCTTCCTGATGGGTATTTTCTCCAAGAGAGTAGAGTTCCTCAATGGACATAAACCAGTCATCAGCCTTGTAGGCTCGCATGCCACGAGAATCTTCGTAGATAACTTTTCTAACGCCGGGAATCTTGTCCCGCACCTCGGCGACCTTATCCACCTGTTCCTGATCGTTGCAGAAAACAACACTGACATTTAAGTATTCGAGAATACCACCAATTTCCTCGGGCAGACTGGTCTGGTAAATAGCCGTTGAAATACCGCCCACCGCCTGTGCCCCAATGGCCACATAAAGAATTTCAGGAATATTATCGCTGATGATGGCGAGTTTATCCCCTTTGTCAAAACCGATTTTTCTCAGGCCAAGCCCGGCCTTGCGCACATAATCGTAGTACTGATTCCAGGTATAGCTGTTCCAGCAGCCGAAATCCTTTTCCCGTAAGGCGACCTTTTCTCCGGTTGCTTCCACCCGCCACCGCAGGAGTTGCGGAATGGTGTGCAGTGTTAAGTGATCTTGATTTTCCATATGAAAATTATTCTTCTCCAATATAGGCCTCAATCACCGTGGGATTGGCAGCAACTTCCTTCGGATTGCCAGAACCAATGATTTCGCCAAAATCAAGAACATTGATCTGATCAGAGATATCCATAACGACTCCCAGATCATGCTCCACCAGCACCACCGTAACTCCCCATTCTTTTTTTAAATCGAGGATAAAACGAACGATATCTTCCTTTTCCTCAATATTCATGCCAGCCATGGGTTCGTCGAGAAGTAGTAGTTTCGGTGCAAGCGTCAGGGCTCGCGCCACCTCAACTCTTTTTTGCACCCCATAACTAAGATTTCCAACCATGCTTTTTCGATAGGGTTCCAACTCCATAAAATCGATGACCTTCTCGACGTAGGCACGGTTTTCCGCCTCTATCCGGGAGGCCTTGCCGAAATAAATGATCGCATGCAGAATGGAGTAGCGCAGGTTTTGATGACGGGCCAGAAGCAAGTTATCGAGGACAGACAGGCCGCGAAATAGTTCAAGGTTTTGAAAGGCCCGGGCAATGCCGATGGTGGATATTTGGTGAGGTGAAGCATTGGTCAGATTTCGATCACCGTAATGAATAGTCCCTTTGGATGGGTGATAAAAACCGGACATGCAGTTTAAAATGCTCGTTTTTCCGGCCCCGTTTGGCCCGATAATCGAGGTAATAAGCCCAGGCTCTATTGTTATATCAACTTTGGCGAGGGCGTTTAATCCGCCAAAAGTAAGGGTAACATCAGAAACAATCAGATGCATCATAGGCATGTCCAAGTCTTGATTCAGTATAAAAACTTACTGTTATCGGCTTAGAATTGTTTTTTATTCTAGATGTACATTAATGAATTCACAGAGAATAACAAGTTTATTAAATAGTGGTAAAATAGTAGGTCTTTCCCACTATTATAGCATGGTCAACAAATGGGACCGAAGGTTTATCTTGGTGTTTTTCAGTCCTAATTTGTCTCTAATTTTGTGTCGATGAAACAAAACGGTATTTTTCGAAACCAGCAATGCCTGAGCAATTTCTTTGTTAGTTTTCCCTTCTTTGACCAGACTGGCAACTTTTATTTCGGCGGGCGTCAAATGGGCAACATCTGACGTCAGTTTATCGACAAACGGTGAAACAATGTTGTTTAAATTTGTCTCCAGAATCTGAGCCAGCATTTTTTGCTGACTGGTAAGACGTCCGGCGAGTATCCGCTGCAAATAGGGGCTGACAAGTTCCTGAACGTTTCGCAGAACAATTTCAGCCATTTCATTTTTATCCTCTTCCCGCTGTTTGAGAAGCACCCTGAGAGCGGTATTCACTTCTTCAAGATGGTGGGATTGCGCCTGCAATTCCTTTTCCCGTCTTTTCAACGCTTTTTCCGCCCGTTTTCGATCTTCGACTTGCTGCTTCAATTTAAGATTAGCCTGCGCCAGTTCAGCTGTCCGTTCGGAAACAAGTTCTTCCAGGTGGCCGCGATATCTATCCAACTCCTCTTCATCACGCTTGCGGTCACTGATATCTCTCAGGGTAACAATGTTACCGAGCGGCTGACCATCCGCCCCCTGATAAAGCGTGGAACTCAGCTGTACATCAAGAATTTTTCCGTCACGGGTCAGTCGCCGTGTCTCAAAGAGATGAATTTTTTTACCACTGAGCATCTCCATGATTGCAGCCCTCGTTTCCGCCACGTTTTCCGGAGGAACAAAGTCGATCTGTTTGCCCAAAAGCTCATCTCTTGATAAGCCAAAGGTCTGCTCAAAGGCTGGATTAACATAGGTGGCAACACCCTTCATGTCGTAGACCACAATGGGATCGGGGGACGATTCAAGAAAAATCCGATAGCGCAGCTCGCTTTCCCGCAAAACGACCTCCGCCCGATTCCGTTCAACCAGTTCGTGGCGAACATCTGAATATAATTGCGCTTTTTCAAGGGCAATGAGTGCCAGGGCCGCAAATCGCTCCAGAGTGGCAATATCCTCCTCACTAAAGCGCTTGTTGTCCTCAACATGGGCTAGTCCAATAACCCCCAAAACCCGACCATCGTATTTGAGTGGAATCCCCACAATAGACCGCAGTCCATCCAAAACCTTATCGGCAATGCGGCCCGGCCACGACTGATAGTCTTCAACCAAAACTGGGGCCTCTGCTTGCCAGACGCGCCCGCCCATCCCCTCACCGAGAACCACCCGCCGCCCCAACTGGCCTTTGAAAAAGCCCATTCCCACCCGCATGAGCATCTGTTTTTCTTCGGAGTCCGGCAGATAGATATAGCCATGCGCCGTGCCACTCAGCGAAGCGGCACGCTCAAGAATATTTTCCAATAATTCTTCTTTATCAAGCTTATCAATTAAGCCAAGGGATGTTTCATACAATGCTCTTAAAGAGACATTTTGACGGTGAAATGTTTCTTCAGTCGCCTTGAGGCGTTGAGATTCCTCGATTAAGGCAACATTCTGCTGCACTAACTCTGCGTATGTAGGCTTGCTGTCCATTGGAGATTTCCTATAGGGACACCGTTATATTTTAGGACACCGTTTCAAGAGCGAGAGAGAATGAAAATTATGTTAGTTCAGCACCACTGGTTTCTAATTTTTACGATTTTATCAAGCGTTAGCATATATTGAATATTTTTTTGTTTTATTGCAAGAAAACAATTTTCCTCAAGAGACTTCCCTAACCACAGCGAACCTTGCCCCGGCACCCTCACAACAATGGTTGTAGCACAATCTTTGTTGTTATCTCACCAAATACACTGCTGAGCGGGCATTAAAAGGAAGCACCCACTATAATTACAACTTTTGTTGTAGATGATAAGCCCAAGGGAGTAACAGCTATCACATTGTTATTATAGAAATAGTTAAGTTTTTAACTCAAGGCACAGAATTTGCTTACTCTTAAGTATTGATAAAATGCTCATGTACAGACCAGTATCTAGTTTTCATCCTGAAACGAGGATTTTTTTCTTAAATCTAGGCACTCGATAAATTTAACCGCAGGCATATGTTAGATATTCCGAGGATTAAATGTTGAGAGTAACGACGAGTTCGGGAAAAAAGGCCGTTTCAGGATGGAAGCTAACAAACATTCTCATGAAGGAGCACATAATGTCGGAGACAAAGAGTGTGCCATTTTGTAACCCTGCCGTGGTTGGTTTGGGTGGATTCGGTTTGACCACAATCATTCTACAGTTACATAATCTTGATCTTTGCGGCGCAGGCCCTGTCATTGCCTGTGGTCTTGTTTTTGGTGGACTGGCCCAATTTATTGCAGGCTTTAGCGAACGTAGATCAGGAAACAATTTTGGCTACGCGGCCTTCACAGCCTATGGTGCTTTTTGGATATCCCTCTCCATCATTCTGCTGTTTAATAAATTTGACATATATCCATCCAGTGAAACTGATATCGGCTATTTCCTGGTTGTCTGGACACTTTATACCATCATTCTCTGGGGCGCCTCCCTTCGCATCCATGGCGCCATGTCCTCAACTTTCACCCTACTGGTTATCGGCTTCATCCTGCTGGATCTCGCCCATTTCGGCTATCCGACCATGAGCAAAGTGGGCGCTTATGTACTCATTCTCTGCGCCTTGAATTCCTGGTACATGATGGCCCACGTGATCTTTCTGGAAATATTAGGTCGTGACGTGCTACCGGTAGGTAGACCCTGGATTGAGCCCAAACCTGCTGGTCTGTAAGCTCTGAAAGTTCACAGGAAACAGCATTGGGTTATTCTGAACAATGTTTTGTAATACAACCACTTAAAACTTTAACAAAGGAGGGCAAAATAGTTCCAAACTAAAATATTCGTTTTCAGCATGATTAACGCTATTCAGTATCTTTCAAGCATAATAGAGAGCCAAAAATCTCACATAAGTGAGAATATACAATCACATCATTAAGGAGAAAGAAATGGCAGAGACACCGATGGGAAATCCCGCAGTTGTTGGACTGGCAGGTTTTGCTACTACCACTTTATTGCTTCAATTTCATAATCTTGGTTTATGTGGCGCTGGTGTGGTTTTTTGTTGTGCCCTGGCTTTTGGCGGCGGCGCACAGCTCCTGGCCGGTCTTCAGGAATTTAAGGCAGGAAATAATTTTGGTTACAGTGCCTTTTGCTCATACGGTGCGTTCTGGATTGCCCTGGCATTCATCTTTATGATTTCAGATTACCAGGCTATGCCAGACACATGGATTGGCGCACATCTTAAAATTGGTGCCGGCGATCTTGGTTGGTTCCTGGTAGCCTATACTGTCTACACGATAATCATGTTCGTTGGCTCACTTGCGGTCCATACGGCAATGATATTCACCTTCGGAACACTTGTTCTCGGTTTCATCGGCCTTGATCTGGAAGTCCTGGCTGGAATGGGCAGTATCAAGAAGCTCGTTGCCTTTGACCTGATTCTTTGTGCCCTTGGCGCATATTACATGATGGCCCACGTCATCTTCTTGCAGGTTTTCGGCAGAGACGTTTTGCCTGTCGGCAAGCCATGGGCAAAAAAGGGATGATTCGAGTGTTTATTTAAAGATCATCATCTCAACGTGCATAGCCCGGCTCAGATTTTTCTGAGCCGGGCTATTTTTTTATTATGCGCTCTCTACCCACCTTTATCAACCAGTAGCTGGATCTTTTGACTCATGCATCCATGCCATGCAAAAATTGAAGCTTTTATTCTATTTTCCCAACACTCATAAAAATGTTGTAACGTGAATGGCTTGAAAATGGTACATACCCACCACCGTGATTGGCCCTCAGTTACATCAAATATCAACACATCAGAACAGGAATTTATATGAGTGTTTTACCACAATGCCCCAAATGCAGTTCAGAATACACCTACCAAGACCGAGACAATTTTGTTTGCCCGGAATGCGCGCATGAATGGCCAACAAGTCAAACGGAAGAGAGCACCGAGCAAAAACGCGTCGTGCGTGATGCCCATGGCAATGAGCTGCAGGATGGTGACACTGTCACTGTGATCAAAGGTTTGAAGATAAAAGGCTCTTCTTTGGCGGTTAAAGTTGGAACTAAAGTAAAAAACATCCGTTTAGTCGATGGCGACCATGAGATTGATTGCAAAATTAGTGGCATTGGTGCCATGCAACTCAAATCAGAATTTGTAAAAAAGTCATAAATGAGTACATATTTCCTGTAATTGGCAATACACCTCAACCCAAAATGGTTCTTTAACAGCAAGGAATCCTCAGCTTATGAACAACCAGGACCTCTCCGAATGGCAACACGAACATGTCTTTGATGTCGGAAACCAGTTAGCAGAGCGCGGGGCCAAGGCCGTCATGTGGATCACTCTTTTTATGATGGTGATTGAAATTACATGTGGCTGGTGGTTTAACTCGATGGCCCTACTGGCTGATGGCTGGCATATGAGTTCTCACGCCTTGGCACTCGGCTTAAGTGCTTTTGCTTACACGGCTGCCAGGCACTATGCCCACGACTCCCGTTTTACCTTCGGCACATGGAAGATTGAAATTCTAGCCGGCTATACCAGCGCCATACTCTTGGTATGCATCGCCGCCATAATGGTTTTCAGTTCCATTGAACGGCTTTTGTCGCCGGAACAAATTCACTACCAGGAGGCGATGCTTGTTGCCGGCATAGGATTAGCTGTAAACCTGCTCTGCGCCTACATTCTTGGCGGTGCCCACCATCATGATCAGCATCATCATGGCCATAATCACCATAATGACCATCATGATGGCAGCAACGATCATCATCATGAACATCACCAGGATTTGAATCTGAAGTCTGCTTATATTCACGTCATCACCGATGCGGCAACCTCTGTCTTGGCAATAATCGCCCTTGCCGGCGGCTGGCTTTATGGTTGGGGCTGGCTCGATCCGGTTATGGGCATTGTAGGTGCCGGGCTTATCATTATCTGGGCACGGAGATTGATCATTGAAACAGGAAAGATTCTCCTTGACCGGGAAATGGATCATGGTGTCGTGGAAGAAATACGTCAGCTCATTGTCTCAGAATTCTCTATTGCAGGTGCAAAGTTGGCGGATCTTCATGTGTGGCGTGTTGGCAAGGGGGCATATTCTGCCATACTTGTGGTTGTCACCCATGACTCAGCACTGACGCCAGAGCATATTAAGTCGGCTTTGCGTATCCACGAAGAAATCGTCCATCTCACTGTAGAGATAAATCAGTACTCTTAGGAGGCGTTACGAGTTACACACTGCCAAATGTTTTGGGGCCCTAAAAGCAAAATGACTCCCCCCTTCTGTTTTATTGAATACATGCCAAACATCATAAGCTTAATTTGTATCCACCGGGCCCGGTAGGTACATTACCTACGGCCACTGAAGTTTCCATCCTCCGCCACTTGTCTTCTCACACTCAAAAACATTCAGTTTTTCGCCGATTTACAACTCCTGCCCCAAAGAATATTCTGTTATTCCATATAATTTACCAACACACTACAGCTTAGGACAGCCTGTGCTGTTTCACTTTTCTCGGTCCGAACAAGTTTTACATTATTGCCCCAGCAAGAAGAGGATATTTGAAAAAGTTGGTGAAAACGTAACTTCAGGAACCGGAAACCATCCAATACTCGTCTCCTGAACAACTCAAAAATCGTCAACACATTGAGAGGTGGAAAATTGGAAAATATCGCTGATATGTATTGGACAGGTTTGTCGCCCGATCAGGCCAGAGAAACGCTCGTCCAAAAAGATAAGTCCATGAGAGACAAGCGCATGACCTTAAAGCAGGCGGTGGATCAATTCATCAAAGATGGGGACAATGTTGCAATCGGTGGTTTTGTAAATATTCGTCAACCAATCGCAATTACCCATGAAATGATTCGACATGGTTTTAAGGACCTGACTCTTTCCTGGCAATCTGCCGGCATGGCGCCTGATTATCTGGCGGGTGCGATGATGCTCGACCCTAATCACTTTTCTATCAAGCGGATCGAACTTGCGTATTGGGCACATGAGGCATTTGGACTTTCTCCAATGTGCAGATATTTGGCCGAGCGTGGAATCGTGGAATTTGAAGACTGGAGTAACTTCAATATGTCCGCGAGATTCAAAGCAGGGGCAATGGGTCTCCCGTTTATTCCCTCTCGTGGTCCTTTAGGCGGTGATATCATCAAGACAAGCCGTACCAAGGTTATTGATTGTCCTTTCACTGGCCGTCCAATAGCACTACTGCCTGCAAGTAATCCCGACGTGGCAATCATCCACGTTCAGGCGGCAGATAAGTTTGGTAACTGTATCATCCGTGGCACCGATTGTACCTGCGCCGAGATCGCGATGGCTTCCGCTCACACCATCATAACCTGTGAGCAACTGGTTTCCCATGAATTGATAGTGAGCAACCCAAAGGAGGTAGCGATTCCATTCCTGGCCGCAGATGCCATCGTTGAAGTGCCTTTCGGTGCCTATCCTGGAGCATGCCGTCGTCATTACTACTTTGACGGTGAGCATATTAAGCAGTTTCATTCAGCCGCTGAGGCAATGCGCAGGTGTGACTCACCAGAGCTATTGCAAGCCTACTATGACAAAAACATTTTTGGTGTAGAGGACTTCAGCGATTTCATTTCACAGTTTTCTCTTAAACAATTACTGGCATGCCAAACAGCTGAGTCTTTAAACTGTGAACGGCTCGCATGATTTTCAGGACTCATTAACGTAAAATAATCACTTCAAAAAACAGGGAGTTATATCATGACAACTTCAACAGACTACACAGCCCAGGAGATCATCGTTGTGGCTGGTGCCAAGATACTGGAAGATAATAAAGTTGTATTTGTCGGCACCGGCCTGCCAATGGTTGCCTCTCTTCTTGCCAAACTAACCCATGCCCCCGGATTGATCCCGGTCTTTGAGGCGGGGGCCGTTGGTCCTCCTCTGAAGTCTGGACTTCCGCTGTCTGTAGGCGATTCCAAGACCTTTACAGGCGCTTCCTTTTTAATAGGTTTAAATGCAGCCTTCGAAATGACCCAACGCGGATATGCTGACATTGGCTTCATCGGCGGGGCTGAGGTGGACATGTATGGAAACCTTAATTCTACAATGATTGGTGATTTTCCAAACAGTTACCAGTGCCCAAAAGTACGTCTGCCAGGGAGCGGAGGTGCCAGCGATATGGCGGCCTCCTGTGAACGTACCATTCTCATCGTTCCTCACGACAAGCGTAAATTCAGCAAGAAATTACAATATGTGACCAGCCCAGGTCATCTCGATGGCAGCCCTGATGCCCGTTATAATGCTGGCTTGCAGGGAAAAGGTCCCTATCGCGTCATTACCACCAAAGCAATTCTCGATTTTGACGAAGAAAGCCACCGTATGCGCATCTTGCAGACCTTCCCTGGAGAGACTATTGAATCCATTCAGGCCGCAACAGGTTTCGAGTTGCTGGTAGCTCCAAACGTCTCAGAATTTGCACCACCAACAGAAGAAGAGGTTCGTATGATCCGTGAGGATATTGATCCCACCCAGGCGTTTGTTAAACGCTCAAAACAAGCCAAGGTTCACCAACTGAAAAGCAAAGAGGAAATGCCTCAAGCCGCTGAACTGACGCCTCTTTCGTACTCTCAAAAAGGATAGCGAGCTGCCAGATATAAAAACCGCGTAATTACTTGCTGTTGTATTCCACCCTTAACTCAATCTAAGGAAAAATATGTGGCCCATCAAATTTATTTCATCATCGATTGGCAAGAAAATTATCATGGCAGTCTCAGGACTCTTTCTCATCCTTTTCCTGTGCACGCATGCATTAGGAAATGCGGCAATATTTGTAAGTAGCCACGCCTTTCAGACGTATGCCGACGCACTTCACAGTCTACCAATAGTTGTGTTACTCTTCGGCTCAGGACTCCTGGTCATTTTGCTTTTTCATATCGGATTCGGCATCAACCTCTTCCTTCAAAACCGACAAGCCGGAGGATCCCGATACGCAGTCAACACCAGGGTAGTAAAAAATTCATTCGCCTCAAAGACTATGCCTTATTCAGGGCTCCTCATCCTGCTCTTTATCCTTATCCATGTCTTTGGATTCAACAACGGACCTGCGGATATGGAAATTTCTCAACTGGTTAAGCTGTACCTCAGTGGGTTCTTTTATTCACTCTTCTATATTTTTTCATTCTGCGCTCTTGCCCTGCATCTCAGCCATGGTTTTTGGAGCATGCTACAGACATTTGGTATCAATCACCCACGATACAACCCTGGAATTGCCAAACTTACATTCATAGTACCGGCGTTTTTTCTCCTGTTTTTCAGTGGAATTGCCCTCTACTTCCTGACCGGCCTTGGTGCATCTTATTGATAGCTGCCTGAACATCCCAGGTTAATATATTTTTTTAAAACAGTCAGGTAGAACTCCTGCCGTCAGACTTAGGAAAGGTACAGAAAATGGAACTCAACTCGAAAATACCATCAGGTGCTCTTAGTGAAAAGTGGGACAACCACAAATTCAACAGTAAACTGGTCAATCCTGCAAATCGAAGAAAATATAAAATCATTGTCGTAGGTACTGGGCTTGCCGGCGCTTCTGCTTCCGCAACTCTTGCAGAACAAGGCTATCAGGTGCAAACCTTCTGTATTCAGGACAGCCCGCGCCGAGCCCACTCCATCGCCGCGCAAGGTGGTATCAACGCTGCCAAATGTTATCAAACCGATGGCGACTCCGTACACCGTCTGTTTTACGACACCATCAAAGGTGGCGATTTCAGGTCCCGGGAAGCGAATGTGTATCGACTTGCTCAGGTCAGCAACAGTATCATCGACCAATGTGTTGCTCAGGGGGTCCCGTTTGCTCGCGAGTATGGCGGAACAATGGCCAATCGCTCTTTTGGTGGTGCCCAGGTATCACGTACTTTCTATGCACGGGGGCAAACCGGACAACAGCTGCTGCTTGGTGCCTACAGTGCCCTCTCCCGGCAGATTCATGCCGGTCGTGTGACCATGTATAATCGCCGGGAGATGATGGAAGTTGTCCTTGTCGATGGAAAAGCACGGGGAATCATTACCCGCAATATCATTACCGGAGAAATAGAAAAATATTCTGCCGATATGGTTTTGCTGGCAACCGGTGGTTACGGCAATGCCTATTTTCTTTCCACGAATGCCATGGCCTCAAATGTTACTGCTGCCTGGCGTGCCCATAAAAAAGGTGCGGGCTTTGCCAATCCAAGCTTTGTCCAGATTCATCCCACCTGCATTCCGGTACACGGGGATTACCAGTCCAAACTGACTCTCATGAGTGAAAGTCTGAGAAATGACGGTAGAGTATGGGTACCAAAAAAAGTCGGCGATAAACGACATCCCAACGACATCCCGGATGCCGACAGGGACTATTACCTTGAGAAAAAATACCCCAGCTTCGGCAACCTTGTCCCCCGTGATGTAGCTTCCAGAAATGCCAAGGAGCAATGCGATCTTGGTAAAGGTGTGGGCAGCACACAACTCGCCGTGTACCTCGATTTTGCAGATGCAATAAAACGAGATGGCCAGGAAACAATCATGAGAAAATATGGCAATCTCTTTCAGATGTACGAGAAGATTACCGACAGTAGTCCTCTGAAGGAACCCATGATGATTTATCCGGCCGTCCACTACACCATGGGCGGTCTCTGGGTTGACTACAATCTCATGACCACCATACCCGGACTTTTTGCTCTCGGAGAATGCAATTTCTCCGACCATGGAGCCAACCGCCTTGGGGCAAGTGCATTGATGCAGGGCTTGGCCGACGGGTATTTTGTTATTTCCACCTCAGTCGCCAATTATCTTGGCACCAATAGCCTTAAAGCTGTTTCCACCTCTGACGATGCTTTTAATGAAGCCCAACAAGAAGTGGAACATCGTATCAATAAGCTGTTGAAAAACAGTGCCGGGGGACCAGCGGGCAAAGTTACTGTGGACGAAATCCATAAGGAAGTCGGCAAGCTGCTCTGGGATCACTGTGGGATGGCGAGGAACAAAGAAGGACTCGAATCAGCCCTGGCCAAGCTTCCAGCAATAAGAGAGAAATTTTGGGACAAAGTATACATCCCGGGGGATGCAAAGGAAATCAATCAGTCTCTGGAACGGGCAGGGCGTGTAGCTGACTTTCTCGAATTTGCCGAGATCATGGTTCGGGATGCATTGGCTCGTGAGGAATCCTGTGGTTGTCATCTTCGAGAAGAAAGCCAGACCGAAGAAAATGAAGCAAAACGTGATGACGCAAATTTCTCTCACGTCTCGGTTTGGGAGCATAAAGGCGAAGGTGCAGAACCGATAATGCACAAGGAACAGCTTATTTTCGAAGATGTCACTCCGAGCCAGAGAAGCTATAAGTAATCTCTTGGGATGAAACTGCTAACTTAAACTTCTAACTTACATAATATAATGAGCGATATAGACCTGAATTTACAAATTTGGCGCCAGAAAAAATCTGACTCTCCTGGTTCCTTTGAGACGTATGCTCTGAATAAAATCTCAACCGAGATGTCTTTTTTAGAGATGCTTGACGTTCTCAATGAAAAATTAACCAAGGAGGGCCAGGATCCTGTTGCCTTTGATCACGACTGCAGGGAAGGCATCTGTGGAATGTGTGGTACCGTCGTCAATGGTGTCGCGCATGGTCCGGAAAAAGAGGTTACTCTCTGTCAATTACATATGCGTAATTTTCAAAATGGCGACACTTTAGTCATTGAGCCCTTCAGATCCCGTGCCTTTCCCATCAGAAAAGACCTTCTCGTTGACAGGTCTGCCTTCGACCGCATCATCCAATCCGGCGGCTATGTCTCTGTCAACACAGGTGGAACTCCGGATGGCAACGCCATTCCAATCCCCGCACCGACGGCTGAGCTGGCCATGGATGCCGCCGCCTGTATCGGATGCGGTGCCTGTGTAGCAGCCTGTCCAAATGGTGCGGCTATGCTTTTCACCAGCGCAAAGGTTTCTCAGCTTTGTCTCCTGCCACAGGGGCAGACTGAACGTCATCAGCGAGCACTTAACATGGTTGAAACCATGGATAAGGAAGGCTTTGGTAACTGTACCAACGAAAGAGAATGTGAAGCCGTTTGTCCAAAGAGCATTTCCATTCGCAATATTGCCCGGCTCAACAAGGAATACCTGAAAGCTATTCTTTTAGAAGGTTAGCGCCCTTTTCTTTTGAAAACACTAGCCCGCTAACCTTTTGTTGTTCCCCTGCCCTCGCCTTCTGCGGCAGGGGAACAATTTTTTGGATGTTGAAGTTACCACACATCCTGACACCTATCCCGTAATACAATCTCCAGCCATATCACCGAGTACATCTCCTTCAAAAAGAGATACCTGGCCTTCTCGCTTGCTCAATCAGGTGGGCAACGGTTGATGCCCCCCCAATGACGACCCAGCAGGTGGAGGTTTGCCATGTTTTAACATGACACCATTCTCATGCAGTTTCATAATATAGGCTGGAGTAACAGCAAAACAGTTTTTGCGCGGCTATGATGGTTGATGTGCTTATGTAAATGATCACGGAATATAGGGAATACACTACAAATTCTTGCTGAGCTATCGGATTTACCGTATACTGATTTCCGGATATTATGGCAGTTATCCTTTAAGACAGGAGCAGGCTGAAAGCATATCTATGAAACCATTTCAATTCAACATCAGAACAAAGCTGTTCGTTAGCTATTCCTGCGCTTTTCTTCTCATCCTTATTATTTTTGGCCTGTGCATTTTCTTCTTCGTCAAAGTGGCCATCGAAAAAAATATTGAAAGTCAACTCGAACAATCCACCAATGCCCTGCTCAATATGGTGGAAATAGCCACCGAAGTTTCCCTGAAAAACTACCTCAGGGCCACCGCTGAAAAAAACCTGGAAATTGCCAAGTTCTATAATCAACGTGTCAGTCTCGGTGAACTTTCCGAGGAAGAGGCAAAAAGGCAGGTAGGCGAGATTTTTCTGCACCAACATATTGGTGAGTCAGGCTATATCTACAGCATCGACAGTTTCGGCGTCCTGCAGGTGCACCCGCAAGCTTCTCTGACCGGCGTTGATATTTCAAACTATGATTTTGTTGCCGATCAGAAGCGTCGAAAAGATGGCTATCTTGTCTATGACTGGCAAAACCCAGGAGAACAAAGCAAACGCGGAAAAGCTCTGTATATGGCCTATTTCGCCCCATGGGACTGGATTATCTCAGTGACAACCTATCGTAGTGAATTTCGCCAACTTGTCAAAATTGACGATTTCAGGGAGAAGATTCTTGCCCTTAGCTTTGGCAAAACCGGCTACAGTTTTGTGATGGACCTAAAAGGAAATCTGATTATTCATCCGCAACTGGAAGGACATAATATTTATCAGGAGAAGGATGCCACGGGTCGTTTTTTCATCCAAGATGTGTGCAGACGAAAGAAAGGAAAAATAATCTATCCCTGGAGAAACCCCGAAGACTCCAGACCTAGAGAAAAACTCGTTATCTTCAACTATATTCCCGAATTTCAGTGGATCGTAGCCTCTTCAAGTTATCTCGATGAGTTCTTCGCTCCACTGGATACCATCCGCAGATTCATGATCGGAGCAATGGTGACAGCACTGATGCTGCTTCTGCCCCTGACCTTAATAATCAGCCGCACAATAACCGCCCCACTGCAGGAATTGATGTTCCACTTTTCGAAGGTGTCAAACTGGGATTTCACTCCTCGAATAACCAGTGAATACAGTGGTGAAATCGGTAAACTTGCCGGTTTCTTCAATCATTTTATGGCAAGACTGGAACTCTACAGCAATGACCTGAAAAAGGAAATTCAGGTGCGAACCCAAACAGAACTGGCCCTCAGGCAATCCGAGGAGATGTTTTCCAAAGCCTTCAGCCTCAGTCCCATCGGGATAATGATCCTGAGCTATCCTCAGGGAAAAATTATCAGTGTAAACGACAGCTTCATCAAGGCATCTGGTTACGAGCGCGAAAGATTGCTTAATCGCTCCCTGATTCGCACAGGTATTTTGTCGTCCAGCGACACACTCTTGGCTTTGCAGCGTGAGCTTGCCCTCAGTAAAAATATCCGCGAGCGGGCTATGGACTTTCATACCCACCAAGAGCAAAAGAGGCAAGCTCTGGTCTCGGCCGACCTTATTGATCTTTGGGGCGGGGCCTATGTCCTCGCTGTCGTGGAAGACGTTACCGAGCGGCACCAGCTTCAGCAGCGTCTCCTTGATATTGGTGAGACAGAACGTCGTAAAATTGGCCAGGATATCCACGATGACCTCTGTCCACATTTGATCGGCACTGAAGTCATGGCCAAGATTCTCCAGAGAAAACTCGAAAAGGAAAACTCCGAGACTGTGCAGCTGGCGGAAAAAATCCGTACGCTCATCAAGGAGGCCATCCGTAAATCAAGAGGAATGGCGCGGGGCCTCTGCCCAGTCTTCCTGGTTGATCGCGGACTTGAAGCAGCTATCGAGGAACTTGCCGCCACTACAGAAGAGGTCTATGGCCTGGCCTGCTCCTTTGAAGAATGGGGGCATTTATCATTTGAAGACAGCACAGATACGATCCATCTTTTTATGATCATCCAGGAATCAGTCTCCAATGCCGTCAGGCATGCTGAGGCTGGCAGCATCACTATCCGCCATGAAAGGGTGGCCGGCCAGATTCAAATTATCGTTGAGGATGACGGTATTGGTATCTCCAACAAGCACGAAACAAAGGGGATGGGTTTGAAGATTATGCGCTACCGAGCCGAACGAATTGGTGCCAGGCTAACGGTGCAGCCTGGCGAACTGAGAGGAACACAGATAATTGTCACCCTCCATAATGTCACCATTAACGATTACAATGATGCATGAGACAGACATCAAACACCAACGGGCGCAAAGGAAAAGGTAAAACATTATGACATGTATTGTCATTGTTGAAGATCATCCGGTTTTTCGTGCAGGACTGAAAGAACTCATTGAGACAGAAACAGACCTGCATGTCTGCGGGGAAGCCGACACGATCAACAAAGCACGAAAAGTCATCGAAGAAAAACAGCCGGATCTGGTCATTGTTGACATAACCCTAAGAGGACGAAACGGCATTGAACTCATACAAGAACTGCATCGGGATTCCCCCCTCCTCCCTATTCTTGTTCTTTCCATGCATGATGAATCACTCTATGCCGAACGAGCTTTTCGTGCCGGCGCAAGTGGATATATTATGAAGGAAGAGACTTCAGAATCCATTATTAAGGCAATCCGCATAGTCCACGGAGGTCAGAAATATGCCTCGAAACAGTTTATGGCCAATGTCCTCAACAAATTTCTCAGTCATTCTCCAGAAGATACACGCTCTCCCATTGATCGTCTGACCCACCGGGAACTGGATGTTTTTCGCCTGCTCGGCAAGGGTATGACCACCAAGGATATAGCCACTCACCTCGATCTCAGCGCCAAAACCATAGGCACTTACCGAGAACGCATCAAAGTAAAATTAGACCTGCATAATGCTTCGGATCTTATGCACGCTGCGGTCCGCTGGCTTGAAAAAGGAGAATTGTAGTCTCCTTATCGACATTTTACACTCCTAGCCAAACATCCAAGCGCTTTACCCCGAAGTCCCCCACTTCTATTGATTCGCAATTCTGTAGGTTTTTTTCCTACACCACCTGACGCTTTCAGCCTGCACAAATTGTATGTTTCCTTGCTGTAATCTTGCGTTTGTCGCCGATTTACAATAACTCGCTGGTATTCTAAAATACCAGAATCTGAAACATGCACCAAAGCTAGAGTTGTTGATGCCGGAAGCTATGATGATTGACCCTCATTTACAGCAATAATTTTCAGCAAGGAAGTTGGCCATGCAAGACACTGCAGAGCAGAAGGACATTTATGACAAACGTACTTCTTTAACTGAAGCAGTGGGTCGCTATCTCAAGGATGGTATAAATATTGCCATGGATGGCTTTACCAACAACTGTATACCGGTTGCGACTATCCATGAAATTATTCGCCAGGGTGCACAAAATCTTAAGCTCTCCGTGCAATCCAATTCCATCTGCTGCGAACTCCTTGCCGGGGCGATGATACTCAATCCTGAGCACCTGTCCATACGCCAGATCGAACTTTCCTGGGGCGATAACAATAGTTCCGGCACAGCACTGCTACTCCGACATCTGATAAACAACATGAGGGTTACATTTAACGAGTATACTGATTGCAGCATGACAGCCCGCTTCAATGCAGGAGCATTAGGTCTGCCGTTTCAAGCGACCATAGACCATGGCAGTAATGATACGAAACCGACAAATTGTGGTAAAACGATCATATGTCCCTTCACAGGAAAAGATGTATATGTGGTGCCAGCCTGTCATCCTGACTTGGCCCTGATCCACGTCCAGGCTGCCGACATGTACGGAAACAGCCTACTCTTTGGAGACCAGTCAAATTGCCTCGAGCTTGCTCAGGCGGCAGCCAACACCATCGTTACTGCCGAACAAATTATCGCCAAAGAAAGTATTAAAAGCTATGAAAACCTGGCACGAATCCCCGCTCATGTTATTGACGCCGTCGTCGACCAGCCTTTCGGAGCTACTCCAGGGGCCTGTTATGGAAATTATGGGGTTGATATGGCGGAATTTGATGAATTTAGGGCTATTAGCGAAGAGTTTTGCACTACTGGCAATAAAGAAAAACTCAGAAGCTACTATAACAAGTCTATCTTTGATGTGGAAAATTTCGATGACTTTCTCGAGCAGAAGCCCTATCCCATCCTGCAGAAATTATGTCAGATGGATAGTGGGCAGATATAAATAGTTTTAATTGAACAATTCACGCGGGACAAAATCGCTTGCCCGGCCGGAGTTGTGAGACGACAGAAAATCACCTTGTAAAGTGCTACTGAATTTTGGAAAATTGACTCACAGTGGAAAAGCCCTCCTTGCCCACGTCGCGTTGAGCCAGTCTCAAAGCCAACCCCAGTAGATCCAGCGCATGCACGAAAAAGGCGAACGGTCTCTCCAACTCCCCGGCCAGGCGAATCAACAGTTTACAACACGCCACTTGCAAAGAAAGTATCAATCTGTTCGGCGGAATAACCGATTTCTCCGAGAATTTCTGCCGTCTGTTCACCGAATTTGCCAGGTGGAGTTCTGATGCTGCCAGGCGTTGCACTCATTTTCACAGAAATACCGAAGCCGTGTTTTTTCTCGCCATTTTCTCCCTGGTAACTATGGACCATTTCACGCTCCTGCAAATGGGGATCTGCTAGGATTTCCTCCATATTTTTCACCACAGCAAAACAGATCTCCAGCTCAGCCAGCTCCAAATCCCAAGCAGCCATTGATTTCGTCAGGAAAATAGTACGGAAATCCTGAATAATTTCTTCCCGCCTCTTCTCGTCGTACTGGAGAGAAATGTATTCCGGACGGTGCAAATGTTCGCACAATGTTTTCCAGAATCTATTTTCCACCGCACCGATGGAAATACATCGGCCATCTGCCGTTGCATAGGTATTGTAGCAGGCGTATCGATGGGACAGCATGGTATCTGCGGCCTGTTGTTTCTTGCCGGTCAACATGGAAAAATAATACGGAAGTGAGAGTAGGCCGACCACACCATCGGTCATCGAGATATCGATATACTGGCCCTTACCAGTTTTCTCCCGGCCATAAAGAGCCAGAAGTATGCCAACCGCCGCATTGTAAGAACCTCCGGCAATATCAGCGATCTGCACACCCGGTATAATCGGTACCCCGCCCTTTTCTGCGATCAGATCCAAGACACCGGCGTTGCTTAGATAGTTCACATCATGTCCCACCCGATTGCGAAGAGGCCCAGTCTGCCCGTAGCCACTTATGGAACAGTAAATTATTCGGGGATTACGCTTCTGCACCGCTTCATAGTCAACACCGAGTCGCTGGACAACGCCTGGCCGAAATCCTTCCAAAATGACATCCGCCTGCTCAGCCAATTTGAAAAATATCTCCAAGCCTGCCGGAGATTTGAGATTAAGAGACATATGCCTCTTGTTCCGGTTCAAATCGTTGAAAAACAAACCATCAGCTTGAAATCTGCGATCTTCAATGGCAATTACGTCGGCGCCATGATCGGCAAGGATCATCGAGCAATATGGCCCAGGCAACATACGTGAAAGATCCAAAACTTTTATTCCAGTCAAAGTGCCTTGCATGGTCCCCCCTCTCTTAAAATTCTATTCCTTTTTGTGCTTTTATTCCCTGTTCGTAGGCGTGTTTGACCGGTTCTATCACCGAAACCGTATCGGCAATCTCAATCAGCCGTGGATCGGCATCTCTGCCGGTAATTATAATTGACAGCCGTTCCGGTTTATTTTGAATCAATTGGACAATTTCTTCCACATCAAGAAAATCATAGAGAGGCAGATAGGTGATTTCATCGAGAATTATTAAATCATAGAGATCGCTGGCAACTTTTTCTTTGGCGAGCGCAAAGCCCTCTAAAGCGACCTGTCGATCCTCTTCAATATTTTCTTTTTTAAAGACAAAACCCTTGCCGCAAATAAACCAGTCAAGATTTTCCAGTCTTTCCGCCATCACCCTTTCTCCATATTGGCCCTGTCCTTTGAGAAATTGGATCACACAAACCCTCTTGTCATGGCCCAGGGCTCGGAAAGCTGTTCCAAGTGCCGCCGTTGTTTTGCCCTTGCCGTTTCCGGTATTCACAATAACTCTTCCCCTGTCAGTCAAAACAATCTCCTTATTCTTGTAATTTTGTTGAGAATCCCGGATTTTTTCCTTTTCATATTTGAATAAAAAACCCACGGAATAATACCTGATTGAGTTAAAGTAGGATAGTTTTTCATCGCTCACCTGCCACTTTTATCACAACTTCGCCCCGAAGATGAAAAAGGAAACCATAACAAACAGGTACCAAATCTCATCTTTACCCCACCCGTCAAAATCTTCTCAACAGATGATTTTCAGTTGATCCGACAATATCATAAACGATTAATTATCGGGTTGTTATTGTCACCAAATCGAAGTAATGATAGATGCCATCAGAGGGCGGAGGGACAATACAAGAAGTCAAAGGAATTGCGCTTTCCGTAAGACAAACACAATCATCTGGAAACACTTTCGAACCAGGATATATTACAAGAAGATGCGTTATAAAGTTGCTATAAATGGTTATGGCCGGATAGGACAATCTGTCCTGAAAGCGATCTATTCCACACCTCTCAGATCTAAATTTTTAATCGTAGCCATCAATGAACTGGCCGATATCGAGACACTGACATACCTTACCCGCTACGATACCACCCACGGCAGATTCCCCTACCCCCTCCGTTTTGACAAAGATTATCTTTATATAGGCGAGGACAAAATCCAAATCATCAACCAGGCCGATCCCAGCAAACTGCCCTGGAAGGACTTGGATGTTGATTTGCTGTTTGAATGTTCGGGTTCCTTTGAAGACCGGCAAACCGCTGAACAGCATCTGCAAAGCGGGGCCAAACGTGTCCTTATGTCGCACCCCGCCACTCCCGAAATCGATGCAACTATTGTTTATGGTTATAACCATTCTCTCTTGCGGCCTGAACATCAGATTGTCTCCAATGCAACCTGCACAACCAATTGCGTCATCCCCATACTGAACATTCTCGATCGGGAACTGGGTATTATAAACGGCGTTTCCACCACCATTCATTCGGCCATGAATGATCAACCGGTGATTGACAGTTATCACCATACCAATCTTCGTCTGACCCGCAGCGCCCTACACTCGATTATTCCCATCGACACCGGGCTGGCCAAAGGAATTGGCAGGCTGATGCCGCAACTGGCAAATCGTTTTGAATGCCTCCATGTACGGGTGCCGACAATCAACGTTTCGGTCATGGATCTTTCCATCAACGTGGCAACGGCAACCACTGCCGCCAAGGTAAACCAAATCATCCGGGAAGAATCACAGGGAGCGCTCCAGGGCCTTATGGGCTATACTGAAGAACCCCATGCCTCTGTTGACTTCAATACCGATCCGCGCTCGTCGATTGTCGATGGCAGCCAGACCAAAGTCTGTGGAGAAACACTCATCAAAATGCTCTGCTGGTTTGACAACGAATGGGGTTTTGCCAACCGGATGCTTGATGTAGCAAACACCTGGCTCGGCCTCAAATAATTTCTGTTTATAACCAATTACATTAAGGCCCGGCACGCAGAAACAAAATCAAAGCAAATAGACAACAGGCATGACATTTCCACCCGTACAGTAATCAGAATTCAACGCCAACTCCCTTTAAGGTTGACCAATGCTCATCTACGAACGAGGCAGGAATATGCAATGGAAACTCGATAAGATTCGCTTTCTTTATCCGCCCGATGATTTTGTTGGGGCTTTTAACAACGAAAAAATGCAGGCTCGTCATAAAGCCATGCAAGATCAAAAAATCAAAGAGCTCCTTATTCAGCTCGAAACCGCAGAGAACCCCATCGCGGCCATGCGTGTCCTCAATCCGCGCGAGCATATCCAGTTCCTCCTCAACAACCTCGATCAGTTCAAACAGGAAAAATGCCTGGAAGAAGCCGTACTCTTGCTCTATTTCCGACAGAACACACCATTCGCCCCGGCGGGTGATTATGAGGTATGGAAGTCTCTTTTTAAGAGCTGCGATCCCACACTTTTATATGAACAGGGCTCTCCTTTTCCCTATGAAACAGTCACCGCATACAGGGGATCGGTAACCGGCATCCCCAGAGGCTTAAGCTGGACGATTGACAAGAAGAATGTGGCCTGGGTTCTTGATCGCTGGGAAGACAAAGAATTGGGTGGCGGCACCGTTTATGCCCTGGATGTAACAAGAAAGGATATCCTGGTATACGTTGATGACAAGAAGAGACAGGAAGTGATCCTCATCCCCGAAGTTGCTGAAACAGCGGTGGCTCGCGAAATTACGAGCATCTAAACGCCGTATATAAAACCTTCGCAAAAACTATCGCAAATGACCATCACCCTGCATTTCAAGAAGATGCGGGGTGATTGCGTGGCAGAACTTCTATGGCAAAAACCAACTCTATTTCACCCCTTTATAGCAGTGAGTAAAAAGATTGAATATTGGCCACCATTTCTCTCAAAGGTATGGGCTGTCACAAATTCAACATCCGTAAATGAATGCGACTCGAACATCGCTTTCAACTCGGCCCGGTCAAACCCATGATGAAATACACCCTGAATGTTTTCAGCGTGAAACTTACCATCTTCGGTGTCCAGATCGGCAAGGACCAACTTGGACCCTGTCTCTAAAAGCCCCGCAAAGCATTGGATCAATGTATTGACATCCTCCACATGATGCAGAGCTAAGGCACTCATGATCAGGTCGAACTTTCCATCAATTGGCTTATTGACGATATCCTGACAGACGGCGACGACGTTACCGCGAAGATCTGGCTTTGCCATAAGCTTTGCCAGCATCGCTTCTGAAATATCCACGGCAGTAATTTTTTGCACTTTTGGGGCCACATGGGAGCAAATCAACCCCGTGCCGGCACCGAAATCCAAAACATGCATCTGATTATTAAACGATACTTTCGATAATAAGCATGTGCCAATCGCGGCTGACAGCTCTTTGGCGATATCCCTTGCATCATATCCTTCCGCTCTTTCTTTAAATAAATCTACCACCAGTTGTCTCCGTTCTATGTTCATTATTACAGTTAAGATACTCCAGCACGTTCCACGAAGTGAACGAGTATCCGTTAAGGTCATCACGTTGATTTGAAATACAAGGGAGGCAATCTACCAGGAGCGTGTCCGAGAAATCAACAGATTAGCACTCATTTTTTCATAAACTCAACCACGGTAAAGGATGAAAAAAGCCAGTCGCCATCCATCTTTTCCACCGAAATATTCAGCTCGTAGGCATCAGTGAACTGGTCATCAACTATTTTACCGTTCAATCGAAGTGTGGTTGTCACTTCCGCTCTGTCATCACCGACAATGTCGATAACCGTGTCATGAAAACTGAACTCGGTGTTTGGCAGCCTTTTCTTTAGCATGAGGAAATTATCAGTGAGCTCTTTTCGACTGAAGGCTCGATCCTTTTTCAACGATTCAATATGAACTGTGCAGGGGTCAGTGCATAGTTTTGCAGCAAGGGTTACTTTTTTCAAAGTCTCAAGAACCGGCTCTGCCTTTTGTGATGAGCAGGATTCGGCCAAGGAAGTAAGGTGATCATTAATTTCTTTTTCATCACTCGGCCAAAGAAATATTGCCCCGACCAAAACCAGCAAAACGACGACAGCAAGAATCTTTTTATTCATGGGATAACCCCTCCGACAACACGGTCGATATTTATCTCACCAAACTTATGCCGGGCCATGGGCGTCCCACGATTATCCCCGACGACATATACGTGTCCGGATTCTATTGTTCGTGGCGGCAGTTGCCAATTGGAACGATAGCGAACATAGGGTTCCTCGATCAACTTTCCATCCACATACAGTTCCCCTTGTCGAAATTCAACCGTTTCCCCCTCTAAGGCCACAACCCGTTTCAGCAACATCACACTCCTCCCCGAGAAACGGACAGTGACCACATCAAAGCGCTCTGGCGGCGAAAATAAATATTGCAACCGCCAGCAAAAGGCAAAAGTTCCAGTACGATAGGTAGGCTCCATGCTTAAGCCCTGAATGCGAAGAGGAATGAAGAGATAGCCAAAAATCAGGTAGCAAACCAGCGCGACTATGCCAAGACGGAGGAAGT
Organism: uncultured Desulforhopalus sp.; assembly: GCA_963677465.1. GTDB lineage: Bacteria > Desulfobacterota > Desulfobulbia > Desulfobulbales > Desulfocapsaceae > Desulforhopalus_A. Next base: position 2,958,321 of record OY781976.1, read on the forward strand.
ATTTTTTAGTTAATGAAGGAAAAAGGAATCGGCGAAGGTGAGTGTAAGCCATGAGATGCTAGTGTCAAAATTTGTTGAACCAGTGCGCCGTTTCTGGGTCGCAACAGGGTGTTTTTTTGCTAAACATTTTTTATTTGTCTTAGGGACAGTCTATGTGCACCCTGTTGCCAAGTCAACAGGAAGTGTGTTTTTGGAAAAGGCTGATCTCTTTACGGCCAACAGCAGAGCTGGAAATATTATTTTATTTTAGACTTAAGGATGGAGTTAGGATATGTTGGAAATATCTTTACTCTAGAGAACCAAAGTTCAGTGGCATTGATGAAGAGAAATCGAGCAAGGGGATGATAGCACACGATAAATTTATTCTACCGTTAAACAGTAGAGGAACTGTGGGTATTCTTAGAAATTCTGAGGTAATCTAAGACCATACGTGGAGAAAAACTGAGTTGTCGCATTTTTTGAGCTACATTGCCAACAGACTTGCTTTTGAGGAGGCCAATAGCGAATCTCCTAAGTCGAGTGATATTTTCAGGTCCGTAGCCTTTTGAGATTCGACAGCGATCTTCGTCGTAATTCCAGTCAAGGATGTAATGACAACTGTTTTCAATGCTCCAATGCAGTCTGTTGTCTCTTAATATCTGTTCTGCGGTGGCCAGTTGAGGAGATTTGCTGGTGATACCGTAGGCGACGACACGAGAATTTTTTTGATTTTTACGGTATGTCACCCGTTCAATTTTGAAAGCCTGCGCGACATGGGGAAAGTTGAGGTGCTCATTAATGTCTGTAGTTGCCCAGATTTTTCTGGTTTCATTACGGCCATGTTTTTTGTCCCGGGTTATATAGTCAGGCTCCCAGGAAACATTTTCGAAAAATGAAGCAACTTCATTGAGCAGCTTCTTTTGATTGTCTTTGGCGGTGAAATGATAATGTGCTTTTCGTTGCTCAACCAGATATTTGGCTAGATCCCGCTGGGTTAACAGAGCATCGGCAGTGATGGTTTTTCCTTGAATATCTATACAATCAAGGAGAGGTATGGCGGTTTTGATTTCGTTCGTCTGTTTTTCTTTATCGCTACCTTTTACCGGCAGAGTGCCGACTTTTTTTGGGTGTAGCTTTGTTTACTTTGATGGCCGACGGCCCCCATGATATGGACTTGCCGACCACTGTCATCAAAAGCATTGCACATGGTTTTGCCATCGATTGCCAGGCTTTCGTCGATGGCTCCATATTGTGCATTCCATAGCTGGAGTGCACGGTCCAGTTCAACTGGTTTGATACGAATTAATACGTTACGTATGGTGCTTTCACTGGGGACGCTGTTTTTTCTGTCGCTGTAATAGCACCCAAATCTCGCGCGAGCCTTGGGAGATAAGGCTTGAGCCCAGTCGGAAATAGCCTTGTAGCCGCGCATCCCGCATAAAACTGCACCGGCGGCAATGGCGAGGACAACATGAACAGAATGCCGCCTGCCTTGTGCACGGCGGGGGTCATCGATGCTCTTAAAAAAATCCGGCAGAGATCTCATTTGTTCTGCGGTAAGTTTCATTCGAGGTGCTCCTGTTACGTATTGTTGAGGCAATGATGGGCCAGATAGTATAGAACGGGCATTGCGCTGCAGGGGTTGCATGAAAACAAGTTTGGCTGATTGCTGGTTATTGCTGTAACCGCTGCGAATGCGCTGATACCCCTTGGTTTTGCCGACCATGGTCCAGTTCGCTGCGTGGTAGATGGTGCCGATAAAACGAGTCGGGTCCACAAAGGTTTCCATCATCAAAAGTGGAAACCCGAATCGATCCACCCAGTCACTTTGAATTCTTCGCCTGCATAGGGAGAGAATCCGGGTGGCAAGATTTTTAAAGTGGCAATCGGGCAGGATCAAAAAGCGAGAATTATTGGCTACCAGATGAAGTCTGTCGTACTGTAAACGATGCCCCCAGCCAATCCAACGGTCCCGGGCGCTACATTTTAAAGCAGAGGCTGAAAAGCTGAGCAGCCCGAGCCAATGATCGTCGCATGTGGCTATATACCAGATTGTGTTACTGATTTTCGGCAAGGCACCAAGGTAATGATATTGTTGCATTAACCCTTGGTATTGTGGTTCTTCCGAGACCTCTACAGGACGGACTGTAACATGTTTTAAATCCAAAATGACCCTCTCGCTTTTGATACAATTTGCGGTAATGTACCATATGCGAGAGAGGTTGACCAGTTTTATATATAACTGGCTGGAATTGTTTTATGACTAGATGAGGGTAAATTGACCCTGGATGATAGCAGGCTTCTTGATAACACCACCATAATACAGGTTAACCAGCTAGAAACTGCCTTCCATCAGCAATTTTGACTTGTCAAGACAGGCTGAGATATGGTGATAGCTGGAAAACTAGACAATAACTTGTTAACTAGCGAAAACGATTATGGAAATAAAAATTCGTCCAATAGAAATCCCTTCTGAGACTCCGTTTGTAAATGATGAGTTAGACCGACAAACTGAGATTAAAAACCTTACTGCTTTGTTGGTGAATATTGAAACACCGCTAGTCTTTGCAATAGATGCCAAATGGGGTTCAGGGAAAACAACATTCATTAAAATGTGGCAAGCTGATTTATCTAATCAGGTAATATTTTCTTTATATTTTAACGCTTGGGAGACTGATTTTGCAGAAGATCCACTGATTGCATTTCTGGGAGAGTTGAATTCAAGCATAAACCATTACCTTAAAAAAGATACTGGAAAGAAAAAGCTTTGGGAGAAAACAAAAAAGATTGGTGGACATATAGCAAAGAGGAGTATCCCTGTCGCAGTTAAGCTTGGTACAGCCGGAATAATTGACACAGACCAACTTTTAGAGAAAGAACTATCCGGCTTAAGTCAAAAGCTAGCTGATGACGCGGTAAATTCCTACAACCACACAAAAAGCCTGATAGATGAATTTAAGAAAAATTTAAAAGAAGTATTCAAAAGCTCAAAAGAGCTAAAACAATCTATTTTCATATTTATTGACGAGTTAGATAGGTGCAGGCCTACTTATGCTCTAGAATTGCTGGAAAGAATAAAACACATTCTTGATATTGAAAATTTAGTTTTTGTACTCTCGTTAGACAAATCACAACTATGTAACAGCATAAGGGCTGTATATGGCCAAGATCTTGACTCTGTTGCATATTTAAGAAGATTTATCGATATCGAGTACTCATTAAAAGCTCCAAATAGGAAAAACTATATTGCAAGTATCTATAAAAAATTTGGTTTAGAAACTTTTTTTGAATCTAGAAAAAACTACACAGATTTTAGATATGAAAAGGACTCATTGTTAAAAATATTCAACATCTTAGCAGATGGGTTTATGCTAAGCCTTCGCGAGATTGAGCAGTACTTTTCAAGAATCTATCTAGTCATTTTATCAACAAAAACAAATATCCATTTATACACTCCAATTTTGGTTGTGATGACCTTCCTGAAGGAAAAAAATAGCAAACTTTATCTAGAGTTTATTGACCCATTAAAAAATGGGGACGAAGTGATCAGGTTTTTTAGAGGAATAATACCTGATCATGAAAGGATTAAAGTATTTCAATTTGCGTTACTTGAAGGTTTTATCATCGGTGCGAAAAAAAATCGGCATGAAGAGATTAATTCAGAAATTTTTAAAGAACATATAAAAATTGTTGAGAATGAAAAATCATCGCAAGATGAAAGATACTATTCGGAAAGAGTAATTAGCATAGCCAAAGAACCCATTGATTGGAGAAGTGGCATTGTCTTGGATGATTTAGTTAAACGGTTTGAAATGACTGAACAATTTAACCTAAATCAAGGGGAAGCTAGTTAACCAGGCGGTGCACTTGACGCCGAGAACGTCTGCGGCGCTGCCGCGGGAAGCTTTTAGGCGGCGCAAGTGACCTTGATCGTTATCGATTATGACAGAAATTGAAGATTCAACCGAGTGTAGCAAATGTGGGAGTATTATTGACACGTCAAAAGACACTGATAGCAAACGTGTTCCATGTCAAAACTGTGGAAGTATTAGCCGATTACATACGGTGAATATTGTTGAAAAGCTTAAGGCTGTTGACGGATATGGAGTAATAGGCAAACGGCTTGGAAAAAAGAAACCATTTGTCGAAGAAATATCGATGCCTGAATATTCTCACTCCAAAGAAAAAATTGTGCACAAATATAGGCTGATTGACAGAGACAATGATAAATACTCTGAAAAAATATCTGATTATCAATCAGGAGAAATAATTCATCAATGTGAAGAACCTCTTACAGAACATTTTGGTCACGGATCTGCTAAATTTCAAAACACCAAAAAAAAGAAATAGAAAAATTTTCGATAACCACCGCCTACACGCGGACCCCGCAAACAGCGCGGGTCCGGTGAGGCGGAACGTTGGCCTTAAAAAGGAAGTATGAAATCTATTAACAAAGACACATTGAGAGAACTGGAAAAATCATTAACGAGTGATCTCAAAGAAAAAGAAGCAGAAGCATTAGCGATAGCCAGTGTGATCATGGAAAGAGACGTTTCGTTACAATCTTTTCATGGCTACATTGGTGGCAAAAATAATATGTATGTGGATAGTATTCGGTCAAAATTTCCATCTCCAGACGATTTTGTTAGTCGCTGGCTTCAAGGCATGTTTACGAGAATAAGGGAAGTAGAAGAGAATCAAAAAAGTAAGTACCAAGGTAATGTTTATCCAAATTCCACTTCACACAACATACTACGGCTACTGAAAAACAATTTCATAAAAGAGTATTTTCTAGCATTCTTGAAGAGAAATTTTTATAGAAATTTCAAAGAGCGAACAAGGGAAAAAGCAAAGGACATTCATTGGAAATTATGGTTTGGAGAAAACCAAATACCGTGGGGGCTTATAATTGCTCCAGCCTTCAGGAATGGCGAATGGACAAATGATGTAAGTGAAATCCGAAGAGCTGATTATCAATATTGGACTATTGAGCATGTTCTAAATACTGGCCTTATTGATCCTGATAGTAATGCACCGATTTACTTTAGAGATCTAGGTGAACTTATCATTTTTTATCGGAGTGTATTAAAGCGCTTATCTAGAAGTCAATATGAAAAGCAGATAGTTGATCTATACCTTGAATATCTTGAACGTTCAGAGTCGCCCCTTGCTGAGCCATTTTTAGTGCCGGAATTAAGATATGCTGGGCTAGAAATAAGTCATAAGTACAGACTAGATTTTGCAATGCTGAATCCTCATGTGATGGAGTTTGTAGGTTTTGAACTAAGTCCGCACTCCACGCACATGGCTGTTACCGGAATAAAGGGTAAAAAGCAAAAGGAAGTAAATCAAGAAATCAAAACCAAATGGAGCAAAGAAATTTCAAAGCGTAATGAATATTTTCTCAATTACGACATTACAACCATAACTTTCACAGATGAAGATCTTGAAGATATGGAAAAATGTTTCAAGGTAATTAAGAAATTTCTACAGAAAAGACCTACTGATTCTAAGGCTCTTAGCGCATCTTTAAAAGAGCTAGAAGAGTATGAAATATAAAATTATTTGCCCAACAAAAACATAAACACGGACTCGCTGAAGCTCGCCGGTTATGTCCACGTTCACCAAGTACAGATATCTCCTATAGACCGTGACCGACTGGCTGGAAATATGTTTACTTTTACAGCAAGAAAATATTCAGTAAATGACGATCTCTTTTTGTACAATATTCTTATAAATAACGGATACATGCCCATTCGCACAATGACTTATACAACATACCAAAAAGGAGGTAATCTATGAAATGCATCATTTTATTCTTTGTATCAGTAATGGTCTTCTGTACCGCATCAGCTTTTGCCCAAATCAAATCTTGTGAAGAGCTAAAGGCAGAAATTGCTGCAAAGCTGGAAGCGAAGGGGGTACAAGGATATACCCTTGAAATTGTGCCGGCAGATCAGGTTATTACAAATCAAAAGATAGTAGGTTCTTGTGATGGTGGCACAAAGAAAATCTATTACTCCCGTGCAGAATAGAAGAATCTAAGACCATAAAAAGAGAAATGGGCGATCGCACCGAGACAAGATGTCGGGTTTATTTGGCAAACTCCTTGAGACATGATCATTTCAATGTTTGAAAGCCCATTTTCAGGAGCAAAAAGCACTCACCCGCTGTTTTCAATATCCAGCAAAAGGGGTTGATGAGATGATTGCATACTGCGGTATTGATTGTAGTAAATGTGAAACTTTTCTGGCAACCCTTGCAGACAGTGATGCGGACCGTAAACAAATCATTAAAAAATGTCTTATCGAGTATCATGTCACACTGAAACCGGAAGATATTAACTGCCATGGCTGTAAATCCAATAAAGTAAGATGCTCGTTTGCTGATGACTTTTGCGCCATTAGAAAGTGCAATATCGAAAAGTCGACTCCCCATTGTGCTGCCTGCGATGAATATAAATGTGAGCAATTAAAAAAGATTATCGAATCAGCCCCTCTGATCGGTGAAGCCCTCAAGACGCTTCGTTTAAAAACGACAAACCATGTTAAAGACTAAGAAATCATCCCAGATTACCATTTTAGATGGTGGAATGGGACGAGAACTGTTGCGGATGGGAGCACCTTTCCGACAACCCGAATGGTCGGCGCTTGCACTGGCAGAGACCCCTGACCTTGTAAAAAAGGCGCATGAATTGTTCT